>JAHFAA010000005.1:12532-26058 GCA_023250775.1 Bdellovibrionales bacterium | reverse complement strand
TCCCTGGAGCACGCCGCCAGCTTGCACATCCACACAACCCACCACTTGAGTGGAGCTGATATTGGGATTGGCGGCGGCGGCAACGACAACGGCATTTTCATCGGCAGAATTTGGGATGTCTGCACCTGACCAGTTGGCCGCCGTCTCCCAAGTTACGGTTGTGCCGCCCCAAGTTCTATTAGTCACGCCACACCCACCGCCATTGACGGGTGAAGACCAAGCAATCTTTCCGTTCGGATCAACTTCATAGGTTGGCCCGGAGACACTGCCGGAATAATTGGAAATAGTCGTTCCCGCCAAATTGTAATTGGTGGCATTAATATTTTTCGGCGCGGCCACATTGTCATCGTTATAAAATTTTAGCGTGTTCATGGCCGCAGGGATCACCGCTGCCGCTCCCAGGGTCATGCCGTAGGCCGCATTAGGAATTCCGTGAAACTCACCATGATCAAGTTGGGTAATTGTTCCTGTGACGTTCAGGCCGGCACCAGAGGCACGTTGAATGATAAAATAATCAGCGGTTATATTTCCCGCCATGGTAAAGGCAAAAAAAGTAGTCTGGGTGGCGGAAGTAATCTTCGCCGGAACTCCGGCGGCCCCAGTCAAATTCAGCGCACCACCAGCAGCGATATTCAAGGTTCTTCCACTCAGCATTCTAAGCTCGGCCCCTTGCTGAACCGTCAAAGTTCCCCCATTGGCGACAGTTAAATTGCTGGTTGAAATCAGTGCCCCGCCAGTTTTGATGACTAATTTATGTGTGTTGGGAACCGTGATGGCGCCAGTGACGGTGATATTCCCTTCGATGTAAGTCGTCCCAGCACCGGCCAAGGTGAGGGTGGCGATGGTCGTGGTGTTTTTAATTGTGACGTTGGTGGTGTTGGTAATGCTCAAAGTCGCCAAGGACCCGTTGACATCAACCGTCTGTGCCGCAGTTCCAAGCATCGTGACGGTGGTGGTGGCGATAGTCGCGCTGCCTGGAGTGAGCGCCCTGAAATAATCTCCCGACACATTCAAGGGGCCTGCAGCTGTTCCCGTTAGTGTTCCACTCTGTACGTCCACACATCCAATGGGAGTGGCCCCGACAATATCGAAAACTGGGTTATTGGCCGTCGTCACGATGATGGCATTTTCCGTGGCGACGTTGGGAACATTGGCGGGAGTCCAGTTGGCAGCGGTATTCCATCCGGTGGCGGCACCATTCCAGGTAATATTTGTAACACCACAACCAGCAAAAATATTTTCTGCCCACAAAAATGCGAACAAGATCAAAACCGGACATAAGGAAAATTTCTTCACGAAACCCATAAAACCAACAACCCCGCTTTCATTTCGGTATCGCTATGGTCTAGGCCAAGACAATGCTATGTGTTAATTTTAAAGGGAAAATGCTGTTTCACAGACAGCAAAAACAGACTGAAACTGACACCTTTTGGGGAGAATTTACATGATGTAACATATTGAAAGTAGGTAAAATTTTCAGGTGGTATTTTTTCTTATACATTGATTTTATTTATACGTTTTTATGGCCTTACCTTGGCCTCCTAGATGTGCCCACTTCTTTGGCCATTTTATTAGAAAAGGTCGAAATTTTTTGATCCGGAAATTGATAAGTTGGGAGCTTATTTGCGGCTAATCTTTGCGAAAAAAACAGCCAACCGATTTGCGATTGATACGCGAGGCCTGCATGACGGCCAGGCCAACTTCAATGGCGTTGCGAAGTCCAATCAAGCTGTCGACCAGTTTGGCATCTCGATAGAAATTTTTGGTTTGGACGGAAAGTTCCCACAGCATGGCATCGGCGCGCGCTAGACGATCAGTGGTGCGAATCAGTCCCACATAATTCCACATGGTCTGTTTCAAAGTCAGCCAGTCTTGCTGAATAAGAGCTGTCTCGATATCAACTTTGCCTTCTTCCCAAGCGCGAATCGAGTCAGGTGAATAGGCCGGCATCTCATCCATTTTGGCCACGATATCCAGCGCCGTCAGATGACCGAAAGTCAGGCCTTCCAAGAGTGAAGTTGAGGCGAGACGATTGGCCCCGTGCAGACCGGTGCAGGCGACTTCTCCCGCAGCATACAAATTTTGCAAAGTAGTGCGGCCTTTTAAATCAGTCTTCACTCCACCGCAGGTATAGTGGGCGGAAGGAACCACCGGAATCGGCACCTTAGTCATATCGACTTTATTATCCAGACAGTGTCGATAAATCGTCGGGAAACGCGTGATGATCCAGTCGGACGGCCTTTGCGAAATATCTAAGTACACACAGTCATGACGAGTGAGAATCATCTCTTCGGCAATAGCACGCGCCACGATATCTCTCGGCGCCAGTTCTAAATCTTTGTGATAGCGCTGCATGAAGCGCTCACCCTTTGAGTTGACCAAAATGCCGCCTTCTCCTCTCACGGTTTCTGAAATCAAAAAGCGACGATGACCCGAGCGATCAAAGAAAGTTGTGGGATGGAATTGAATGAATTCCATGTCTGTCAAAAATGCGCCGGCCCGTTTGGCCATGGCATGGCCGTCACCGCGCGCGCCCTCGGAATTCGAATGATGAAGAAAAACGGCGCCCACTCCGCCGGTCGCCAGCATCGTGGCCCTGGCAAGCACCTTAACCACTTTTTTCTTGGCCCGATCCAACAAATACGCCCCGACAACTTTATGGGGCTCGTAGCGCTGGTGCAAATCAGTCCCGTGGTGAATGGGCGTGATCAGGTCAATGGCGGTGTGCCCTTCCAGGACGGTCAAATTGGGAAAGCGCCCCGGCTCCAAAATATATTTCATAAGAGAGTTTTGAATTTCAAGTCCGGTATAATCGCCTTGATAAATAATGCGCGCGCTGGAATGAGCGGCCTCACGAGTAAATTTCAACTCACCTTTTTCATCGCGGGTGAAATTGGTCTTGGCCTTTTTGAGCAAGAGATCTTCTAAAATACGACCAGAGTGTTGGCGCAAAATATTCGCCGCCTCAAGGTTGGCGGTATGAGCACTGGCCTTGTCGATATCTTCCACCAGCTGCTGATCATCACTGGAGGCATAGATAATTCCGCCTTGAGCGTAGGAAGTGTTGGTGTTGTTGGCATCTTTGGCACGGGTAACAATGCCGACTGAAAGCCCCTTTTCCAAGAGCGTGATGGCCGCTGACAATCCCGCCACGCCACTTCCCAATACTAAAACATCAAACTGAAGACCCATGCGCTAGATCCTTTTTATTTTGAGAGAAATATCGACGGCCTTAGGAGCATAGGTGAGCGAACCAACACTGATCGCATCTACTCCCAAAATTAAAAACGAATCCAGATTGCTGTCATTTATGCCACCGGATAATTCAATAATCATATTTTCTTTTTTCATCTCCACCGCCTTCCGAATTTGCTCAGGCGTGAAATTATCCAAAAGAAAATGCTTCACCCCCAGCGCCATGGCATCCTCAAGTTCTTTGAAATTGTGAATCTCGACGATGGTGTTTTGATACAAGGCCCCTTGAGTATTGAAAAAATCCAAGGCCTCGGCAATTCCGCCAAAAAAAGATTTATGATTGTCTTTGATCATCCAAACATCCGTCTGAGTCGTGCGATGGTTGTATCCGCCGCCCACGTGCACAGCATATTTTTGAAAGGCCTTAAGACCCGGAAGCGTTTTCCTTGTTTCTAAAATTTTAATTCCAAAAGGTCTGGCCCGCTCGGCCAGCGCGCGCGTTTCAGTGGCGATGGCGGAACAATGAGACAGCAAATTGAGCGCCAATCTCTCAGCCGTCAAGGCCACGCCAAAAGGCATTTTGAAAGTAAAAAAGGGCAATTTATTTTCTTTTAATTTTTCGCCCTCGTAGCGCCGCAGTCCCATTAATTCTTCCGAGCGAGTTCCCGCCAAAAGTTCGAACACACCTTGAAAAAAAGGCACGCCACTTAAAACCAGATCGCTTTTTATAAAAATCTGGCACTCCACCAAATCTTGCGGCAGCGAAAGCCAGTATGGCCAATGGGCCTCAAGACCGTCTTCGCGTAAAAAAGATTCCAGCTCAGCTTTAAAAATCACATCCATAAAACACTCAACGTCATGACGGCATAATCGCGCGCAATGGCGCCACACTAGCACCCTTTTACCAATACGTTAGGCCCTCAATTATCATCTGCCTTTTGCATCGCCTGGCCCATGACAAAATATCTCCTCATTTTGACCATCACAGGATTTCTTTGGGCGCACTTGAAAAGCTCGCCGATGACGGCCCAAATTTCCTCCCATCCATGGGAAATTATTACATCTGAAGGCATGGAAAAAAGCATTGCCAAGCGCCTAGACCAGGCCCCGCGCCGATCTGTCGCCCTTTGGAAGGCCTTTTTGTGGGGAGATACCCATGATTTATCGCCACAATTGCGCCAAGCAATTCGTGAACTCAACCTCCCCCATCTTTTCACGCCTTCAGGCCTGCATCTTTGGGCCATTCGTCTGGCCGGATCGCCTCTGGAACTTGTCCTATATTCGTTGCACCCCTGGTTGCACGGCCTCTATCAGGGAATTCTGTGTCTCTTTCCCTTCACCTTCCAAGGGCTTTATGCCTTAAAACGCATGGCCTTTTTTCATCTGGTACTTCTTGGTCTTCATTTTTGGGCCAAGAAAAAAAAGAAAAAGCTGAATTTTTTTGCCATTTTCCTCTCAGTTTTCGCACTGGATTTTATTTTTGGCACTTATCAACAAGGCGCTCTGTCCTTCACTTTAAGTTTTCTCTTTTTGGGAAGTATTTTTGCCAGTATTCCAGGTAAAAAAACTTGGGCCTATCTGATGGGCGCGCAACTTTTTTTTGTCACTCTCCAAGGTCGTCCACTCACCATTATGGCCCTGCTTATTTCTCCCTTAGTCGTGGGGCAATTCGCCATCCTTTTTCCCGCCATTTTGCTGGCGATTCTTTTTCCTCAAGGTTGGATTATTCGCGCCACGATGTGGGGTACCAATGCCTTCATGCACGAAATCACCTTTCTTTTTCACCTGGCACAGAAACACCCATATTTTTTTCCTTGGCTGTTTCCTTCTTTGGCGCTGGCCGTGGCGCTCCCCCTCTTCGTCACCAGCGGCCCCAGAGGACGGCGCTTCGCCTTGCTGCTTTTTTTGCTCGCTCCAAACGGTGCCCTCAATCATTCACGCAAAAATTGGGCCATCATCCTGACGCAAAATTCCTCTCTCGCCGGTCAAACCGCCCTTAATCGACACAACCTCCTCATCACGGCGCGCCCCCGCTCAACTCCCAAAAATTGCCTCAACATTCCACTGGAAGGCACGTATAAACTGGAGTGTCTGAAATCACATTAATTTAGACATTCCCCCGACATATTTTTATTGATTAAAGTTGGGTGGCCAAGCTGTTAAAGATATTGTATTTCCTAGGCCATGAGTGAAAATAATAAAAAAATGAGTTGGCTTCTAGGCGTTCTTACCGCCGCCCTCGTGATCGGCTTGGGCGTCTACTTTTATGTTCAATACAATTTCGTTAAAGGCTTTGAGGCAAAATCAGATAAACCTCTTTTGAAAGAAATGCCCGCCTTCAGCGTGACCAAACTCGACAGCAGCGACCTAATCACCAAGGCCACACTCTTCCAGCCAACCCCTCGCCTGATTATGGTGCACTTTTGGGCCACCTGGTGCTCCCCTTGCCTCACCGAGTTTCCGCAGTTAGTGAAAAAACTCGAAAGCATGAAAGATACCAAGGGTTTTGTCGCCATCTTGATTGCCATTAATGAAAATCCCAATGATATTCATAAGTTCTTAGATAAAAACGGCATTAAACTGCCCGCGAACGTTCTTATGGCCATTGATGAAAAGGGCCAATCCCAATTCGACTTTGGAACTGTCAAAATCCCCGAAACTTACCTCTTTAACGGAAAAGGCGAAACGCTGGAAAAATTCATCGGGCCTCAGGCTTGGGAAGATCGTTTCTTTGCCGATAAAATCCAAGCAAATCTACCGCCTTCCCCATAATTCTCCCCTTAAAAAGAGAAAAGATTACATTATTTAGGCCTTGTCATTGATCTAAACTGCCCCTCGTTATATAAAACAGTGTCACCCCCCTACTAGGACGAGCAGTAACTATGATGAATAAAATATTACGTCCCATGATGTTTATGTGTTTTCTTGCTTCCTTGATGACCGGTTTAGTAATAACCGGCGGTTGTACCAAGCAGAACCTCGATCAGCTCGATCTTGAACATAATGTTGAAGCCGTAAATGCCTTCTTTCCACATCCCAAAAATTGGAAAGGTCAGCACATGACTTTCGTGGTCTCCCGAACCGATGCCGCTAAGTTTAGCGCGCAAGCTAATGATGCTCGTCAGGACTCATTTGCTGCGGCCTGCGACCAATGCCACGCCAAAACCAGCAATATAAAAGGGAAGCCCCGTAACGTCGGTTGTGCTACCGCCTGCCATACCAAAACCACTAATGGCGAGCCTATCCATTTTCCAAAGCTCGACGACAATAAGTGTGTCGCCTGTCACAGTAATGTTATTGATAACAAATATTCACACTATCCTGCCGGCATCGGATCTTGCGAAACTTGCCATACTGCTGATGCCGATCACTTGGCCGGTCGAACTGGAAAAGTGACCACCAATAAAAAAGTCACCAACTGCTACAAATGCCACTCTCGCATGGATGACGGACCAGTTCTCCATGGCGCTCTTAAGGACGATGAGGCCTGCATCTCGTGCCACAATCCTCATGGTTCAAATAGTCGCTATTTTATCAAAGAAGAAAAAGTTAGTGCCCTCTGTAACACATGTCACTCTGTTGGCACCGAGAGCGGCTCTAAACATGCACCTGCAGTCCAAGGCCGCGAGTGTCTCAACTGCCACAATCCTCACTCTTCACAAAATAAAAAGTTGCTGCTGAAACCGCAACACGACCTATGTTTGTCCTGCCACGATCGCCCAATCCAAGGATCCTTGAACGGCGCTCGCACTATTCCAAACATTAAGGCCAAGATCGAAGCGGCCTATCCTCACAAAGGTGCTCTAGGTGATTGCACTGATTGCCATGATCCTCACGCCAGCGATAACAAGCGGCTGCTTCTCGAAAACTACTCCTTAACTAACTACAACACTTACCCACAGCCAACGAACCCCTATGCTGCGTGCTTTACATGCCATAGCGATTCGATGCTGAATGAAACAGATTATGCAGACTCGACCAATTTCCGTGATACCGCAAAAGGGATGAACTACCACTGGTACCACGTCGTTGATGCCGCCGGAAACACCGATAAAACTCGCGGTCGTTCATGCAAGATTTGTCACGATCCTCATGGATCAGAACAACCATTCCACATCAACCCGACGTGGAGAATGAACGAAGGCAATATCCATATTGAGTACACTCTGCTCACAAATGGTGGCCAATGTGCCAAAACATGCCATACAACTCACACGTATCAGCGTTAATTAGTTGAAAAAAATTCAAGCTCTCTTCATTATCTGCTGACCCTTAGCTAGTGTGCGACATTCGTTCGTCTAAACTAGGGGTCATTATGTTTTCTGCCAAAAATCTTGCTGTCTTACTCGCCATGCTTGTTTCATCCAATCTGACCAATGCTGCCGATTGCTTAAAAAATATTTGTGTCGGGATGAACGCTATCACCACCGAGAATGAGGTTATTAAAGTTACCGAGATCAAAGATGATAAAGTTGTTTATCAATCGGGTTATTACTCCAAAGAAATTTCACCAGACAATCTTTCCAAGGAAGTTCCCAGATACCAGGCCCTGACCGCCGGAAAAACCGTGCTCACGGCCGCCAATGAAATTGCGGTTGTTCAAATGGTATTTGAAAACGGTAAGGCCCAGTACAAGATCGGTTACTACACTTACGTCGCCAGCGATCTCTCACCTGAAATTGAGGCGCTTGGAAAACTCAAAGCAGGCACAGTCGTTATTAATGTTACAAACGATCTTGGAAAAGTTCTCAAGGTATTTCAAAACAATCAGGTTCAATACGCTGTTGGCTACTATACCTATATTGTTCCCAGCACTGCACTGACAGAAGAAGTCTCAACCTTCGGCGATTTTCAAAAGGAAACAGTCCTGATGACTCCCAGTGAGACGATTGGTTCAGTTGAAAGCATTTTTGCCGATGGCCGAATCCGATATAAAGTTGGTTATTACACCTACACAAACCTGGCGCAGGAACTCTCTGTTCAGGTGGCAAAAGTCGGTGAACTTTCTCGCAACACCGTTGTCATGAACCAGGGCGGGGAAATTGGAACAGTCCTCTCACTGTTTAAAAATGAAAAAGTGCAATATCAGTCAGGGTATTACACTTATATTACGAAAGCTGACACACTCTCACCTAAAGTGAGCAAAGTGAACGGTCTGTCTGAGGGACAAACTGTCATCGATACTGGCAACAGAATTGGAACGATAAAAACTCTCTTTGCCGATGGCCGAATTCAGTATAGCTCTGGATATTACACTTTTGTCGACAAGAATTTAGTTCCCGAAGTCGACAAGTTAGATGCCTGGCGTGCCGATGCCGTGGCCATCAATCAGTCCAATCAGGTTGGCGCGGTAAAAAGAATGTTTAAGGATGATCGTATTGAATTCGTGGCCGGCTACTACACTACTGTTGAGCGCAAGCAAGACCTGAGTCCCGAAGTTGAAAATCATCCCACTTACGAAAAAAATAAATGGTATGGAACTGACTCCTTCAGAGCTGGTCAAATCAAACGTGCCTTTCAAAACGGCAAAGTCCAAGTTCAAACCACAGAAGATCAATTGTTTGTTTATGCCCAACTTTATCCTGAAGTTTCCGACCTCCAAGGCATAAAAGCAGATTCTGAAATCGCCGAAGTGCAATTCAAAAAGGCCAAAGTTCTGTCGGTTTTTGAAAATGGAACCGTTCTTTATGAGTACAAGATTCGTGTAACAACAAACAAACCTGATGAGATTAAGGAAAAAGTGGTCAAGGCCTCAGCCAAATTATTTGGAGTAAAAGGAAATACAGTGACCGAGGAGCAGACAAAAACCGATACCAAGGCCTGGCTGGAAAATCTTGGCCATCTGCTTGCCATCTCCGGCGATTCCTTCCGTTCTTTCATGATGGCCAGCCCATCCGTGATCGATTTCGAAAAGGTCGCGGAGACCAAAGAATTGTTGGCCAAATATCTAGACAAAAATCCCGACAGCATTGCTGATCCGGCCCTACGGAAAAAAGTGTTGCAATTTTTAGGTGAGGATTCGACCGATGATAACACCGTTCCAGGCCCAACCATTCCGGCTGGTGATTCTGGCACAGGCCATGTCATCAAAATCAATAATGCAAATTATTTGGCCCAGATCGATGAAGTGTTTAAGAAAAAGAAATTATCCTACGCTGTGGTCGACGTTGTAACTCGCGTTCCTTCACTGGAAATTATGATCTTGGAAAAAACAAACCTTGTTCAAACGACTTGTCATCTCCAATACAATTATAAACCGAATATGGATATGGCATGGTCCGGATCACAGACCAGAAAGGTGTTCTCTCTTTTTAAAAAGAAAAATTCCTGTCGAAACATCCTGAAAAAGTTTCTGCAAACTCTCCCTTTATAGGGGAGTCTTTAGGCAGCGGCCTTCTCGGAATGCTTGTCAACCCAAGGGGGAAGCAGTTTCACCAAAACGGTTAGAATTATCAGTGGCAGAATCAAGAATCCGATGGCCGCAAAAAGCCCTTCAAACCCCAGCATATGCACTTTGTAAACGGTGAGGCCACGGAGACTCTTAGAGAACATCTGGCCGCCGATAACAACGTTCCAACGCATACTGAAAATCCCAACTTGAATCAGGACGCAAGAAATAAAGTACACCATCCTGCGCAGCTCATCCGGCAGTTTGCCAAAACGGCCCATGACAAGACCAAAAAGTGGCAAGAGGCCGCCAATTAAAACCTGCAAGATGACCAGACTCAAGAACAACCGATCTGCGATCAATTGCCCCAAGATATGAATTGATTCTTCCGATTCGTAAAGGCGGTGGATAAAATCCAAAAATTCCAGCGTAAAATCCACCAGCATGGCATAAATCAAAAACTCAGACAGCTTGTTGACACAAGACATATCGATCGGTTTCCAACGAATCATACATGTCACCATGTAGATTAATAAAACAGCGGCCATACCTGAAACGATAGCGGAAAAAAGAAACACGATGGGCATTAATACTGAACTCCACCATGGATTGGCCTTAATCGAGCCAAAAATAAAACCGACATAACCGTGAAGCATGAACGCTGACGGAATACCAATGATGGTAATTAACTTGCCGGCCTTGTCATCGAAATCTAGGGCCTTCGGCGAAACATCGGTCGCGCCCAAAGTCAGTACCTTATAGACGTACTTAAACACACCTTTTGTGGAATTTGAGAGATGAACGATATCTGCACGATAGTCGAACCAAATTTCGACGAGCAACACCACCATCAAATACCATGCATACACAAACCCAAACATCGCCATCGCGGAGGTTGTGTGAGGAGTTGCCAACATTTCAAGCGCACGCTCGGGATGTCCTAAGTGCGACATGAGCGGCAACGGTGCCACCATAAGAAACGCCAACGCACTTAACAGCGCCAAGCGATAAACAGGAAGAAGGGCCTTCACCTGAAAAACGCGCTCGAGAGACGCTAAAATAAATGCCCCGGCCACAAGTCCCGTCAAATACGGGTAGAGAACAATGAGCAGTTCCCATTGTAAGTGATACTCGTTGGGATAAATAAAACCTGTAAAAGGGTCTAATGCTGAAATTACTTGATCCATAGTTTACCTGACCTCTTGATCGGCGTTGGCGTAAAACACTTTTGGTCTCGTGTTCAACTCTGGTTTCAACGTTCTAATTGGGTTGAATCTTAAAAAGTGATGAATCGGACTACTGCGTTTTTTGAGATCACCGAAGACTCGTGCTTGAGTTGGGCAGACTTCCACGCAAGCAGGCAGCATCCCTTTCGAAATACGGTGGTAACAGAAGGTACATTTGTCCGCCACATTCTTCTCTGGATGCATGTAACGTGCGCCATATGGGCAGGCCTGAATGCAATAACGACAGCCAACACAGTATTTTTCGTCAACTAAGACGACACCATCTTTGGTTTGAAAGGTTGCTCCGACTGGACAAACTTGCACACAGGGAGGATTAGCGCAGTGATTGCAAAGTTTTGGCACATAAAAAGTTCTGAGAATATGTGCATCCAATTGTTGATCAGGAAAACCATCGATGCCACCATTGGGACTATCGACTACAACTTCACCTTCAGAGGGAATTACATAACGCTCTACCCATGTACGCATTGTATGCGGACCAATGGGTACGTGGTTTTCCAGCTTGCATGCGTTAGCACAGCGACCACAACCAATGCACTTGGAGATATCAACGGCCATGGCATAATTATTTTCATCAGTCGGTGGGCGTGAGGTTTTTGTATCGTCTGGTGTTTGTGCATGAAGTTTATTATTCCAGGAACCAAAGGTAAGTAAGGTCATTCCAGCTGGAATCGCTTTCAAAAAAGCATCAAGAAATTCTCGCCGGCCAAATCCTTTCTTACTTTCAGTCTTCTCTGAGACATTCTCTTCACTGTTTTGATTTTTTTCTTTTTCCGAGATCATTGTCTTCCCTCCGGAGAATGTGGATAGTGACAATCCCAACAACGGTAGCGACCGGCGTGGAGCATCTCTATTTTTGGAGCTACCTTAGAAAGATCTAGCAACTCCTTTCCAGGCTGACCGTCTTTAGAATGGCATTTTCCGCGGAATTCATTATTTGTCGGCTTGCCTACGACATTAAGACGAGGATTCTTGAAGTGCTCTTTAGGAACAGTATGGCACGTTGTACACTCAAGTGGAGCATGATGAGAAACAGACTTTTGATTCCAGATGCTGCGATGGCATGCACTACACTCTTTGGGAGTTACTGGTGGCACTGGATCATGTGGATTGTGGCACGTCATACACGGCTTGCCTGGATTATGTTGTACCGTAATAATTTGCGGAAATCCTGTTGGCCGAGAGGGGTTGTAATTGTGGCACAACGGACATCCTTCCCTGAGACGAGGAGCTGGAGGCTTTATCGCCGTTGGATCTTCAATGTGATTGGCTGCTGGGCCGTGACAGACTTCACAAGAAACGTTTCGATGAAAACCAGTGGCCTTCTTCTTAACGACTTCGTCGTGGCACTCTGCGCAGGCAGAAACCCCTGCATAGCTGATAGGTAGCGCACGCACATCCTCGATCGCATCTGCGCGATAATGTCCATACTTACCAAATGATTTTGGAATGAGCAGTGCTCGCATGGTAAAAAAGCCAATGACCACGACTGCGGCAATGCAACCCAAAACAACCAATTGCTGCGGAACTTTACCAGTTTTCAATGAAGCCCTCCAAGTAACCTAAAGGCGCCTTAATTGTCTAAGATTTATCAAACTATTTGCTAGAGATTATCACAAAAAAAATAGAGACAAAATAAAATATTTATCAGCTTAAGCTCGTTTTTTTTGTCAGTGCTTTTTAGAAAATAATTTTTAATGTGAGGCATGGGATCGCTCGCCAGAATTTTCGCTACCCAACTCACGCATTGAAAATGGAATTGCCATTTTCACGAGCAGTGTAAAAACGAGAAAGCCCACGGCAAAAACGCCAGAGGCCACGCGGTATTCCGTAAAGCTTGGGGTATATTGATAAATTTCGCCCAAAGTGTCAGGAGTCAGACCGGGAATGACAAGCCCCATCCCTTTTTCGACATAGACACCCATAAAAATCAAAACGCATCCAAGGTTCATGGTGTAAATATTCTGTCTTGTTTTAGGAATGAGAAATAAAAAGAAAGCTATCACACTGCAGAACATCGCAGGCCACATAAAAAAGTGAACCTCCGTCTTACCTTGCACAGAAGAAAAAAGAACTTCAGTAAAGATCAGATGCTCTGTGTGGGAGTAATACTCTTTGAATACCTCGGCACCTAAAAGAAATAAGTTGATAAACATGGCATAGGACATCAACTCAGCAATCTTGTGAAGGGCCGCATCCTTTATTTTAAGTCCCTCTGTTTTACGCAAAATTTGAAAAAGAATCAGAAGGACTGCGGGACCTGAACAAAAGGCGGATGCCAAAAATCGCGGAGCAAGAATCGAGGCATTCCAAAACGGCCGAGCGGCAATTCCATTATAAAGAAAGGCCGTTACAGTGTGAATCGACACAGCTGAAGGGACGGAAAGCAAAACGAGAGGAATCACAATTTTTTTATTGTAATGCTTGCCTTTGAATCCCATATAAATGATGTAGCCCGCGATCACGCAGTTCAAGGCGAAGTATGCGTTCAAAACAAGAATATCCCAGGCCAACAGTGAGCTGGGAAAGTTTAGCGATCCGAGAAAAGGCATAAGGTGTGTGACCCGATCAGGTCGACCAATATCTACCGTGACAAATAGAAAACACATGACGATAGCACTGATGGCGAGTAATTCGCCCAAGAGCACGACTTCTTTAATCGGACCCCAGTCATAAATATAAGCAGGGATAACAAG
>JAHFAA010000005.1:0-12522 GCA_023250775.1 Bdellovibrionales bacterium | reverse complement strand
TAAAATCCCCAAGAAATGGGATCGCGCATGTTCGTGAGAACCAGGCCATCGCCCAGTTGATTTATATAAGCAAGCAACCCAGAGAGAATCAACACTCCGAGGAAGGTTAGCCAGGCCCAATAATAACGATTCCCTTTGAGCCATAATTTTATAGTCGCTTGAAAAAAATCAATGAGTCCCATGAAATCCCCTTTCCAGACTAGATGCCATAGAAGTAGAAAAATTTAGGCCGCGTCGCCAATTCGTTTTTAAGAATGAGTACCCGTTTGTGTTCCAAGATGTAGCGTATCTCACTTTTCGGATCGAGAAGATTGCCAAATTTCCGCGATCCAACTGGGCAGATCTCGACACACGCTGGGTACAGGCCTTTTCGTGTGCGTTGGATACAAAATGAACATTTCTCTACAACGCCCCTCATCCGTGGACGGTTGCCGAGGTAATGCATTTTTGGATTAAGGTCCTCATTTGAAAGCTTCGGCTCGGACCAGTTAAAGTGACGGGCGCCATAAGGACAAGCGGCCATGCAATAACGGCAACCAATGCACCAATCGTAATCAATGACGACAATTCCATCTTCTTCCTTCCAAGTAGCTTTGGCAGGACAAACCTTTACGCAAGGTGGATTCTCGCAATGCTGACAGGCCACTGGAACATAGAAATGTCCTTCTTGAGGAACCGTGCAAGGACTATCTGGAGCAGCCGCTGTCGGTGGACGATATAATGGATATTGAGAAAGTGGATTATCTAAGATGGCCTTTTGAGTTGCATTAACATGAGGGTCGAAAGGTTCTGGCGTGATGGCACTCTTATGTCCTGGAGGGTTTGCCTCTTCATGTACGCTGGCCGGCGAACAATAGTACGGATTTGCTTCTGCAAAATCGATAGCTGTTTCTTTTTTAAATTCAAGAACGCGAATCCATTCGATCATTGGATCGCGAGATTGGTTATTCTCTTTCACACAAGCATGCACACAACGACGGCAACCAATACAGCGAGAAATATCCAAAGCGTAGGCAAATTGAACACCCTTCATAGCGGGAGTTGCATCAATCGTCACTCCGGGTTTGGAATATTTTTCTGCATTTTCTTTTTCCATATCCTTCAACATTTCTTGGATCTGCTCAGGAGTCATCTCTAGAAAATGCTTACGCAACATTTTGTTGAAGGCCTTTTTACTACATCCGGCGAGTCCTGGAAGACAAAGACCTGCCGCAACAGCGCCAGTTGCCGAAATAAAATTTCGACGATTCATAATCTTCTCAGGATTCTTTTTGGTTTCTTGGTTTTCCATATTATTTTTTACCTCCAAGAAAGAACGGCTTTCCTACAGGTGCTGGAGGGGCCGGAAATGGCACGACTTGTTTTACTCTAGGGGAGTGTGGATTGTGACAATGGACGCAGAGGAAATAAGATTTAGGTCCATTCCAAGAGCCAACTCGCTTTCCATGAACACCCGCCTTCCAATCTCGATAGGTCGGGCCGTGGCACTGACCACAAAGCCGATAAGATTCTGAGAAATCAATCAATGCACCACTGGCAAGATGTAACTTATCTCTATTTTTAGCGCTGTGGCAGTCAAGACACCAACGATTGGCAGCATCATGTTCAAGGATAATATTGGTATGCTCATCTTTAAGAACACGTCGTTTTTCATTCACATCCATCCCAGCATGGCACCCAGAACAGGGAAAAATTCCTTCTGAGAAAGGTGGAGGTGGCGTCTGTCTGACTTCCTCTCCTCCGCTCACCATCGGGCCATTGTCTGCAGCATAAGCAGGCATCAGCAACAACGAACTCAGGAACACGCCAATCAAGGCAATAAATTTACTTGTGTTGATCATGGAAACACTCTCACTTCATCAAAAGCTAATTATCGGGAGGGCGCGACTATACATTCTCATCCTGGCAACGACAACATTACAAAAGAAGTATTGGAAATAATTATGAATTATGCCGCACAAAGTGCAAGTCAATTTTTTGTAAACAAATCAAAAAAAACCCCGGTATTTTTTATGATACCGGGGTTCTCTTTATACAAACTTTAGACGAAGTATAAACTATTTCTTTGCAGGAACTCTTGCACCAGCGTGGCAATCATTACAAGTCTTCTTGCCTTTGAAGTCGCCTTCTTGCTTGGTCAATTTTTCATTCATTTCGAAAGCCTTTGCAAAAAGTGGGCTTTCTTTTTTGTTTTCTTCTGTTTTGCCTTTCATGCCTTTAACGTGGCATTCAGCACATTTCAAACCAACTTCTTTTGCGAAGTTTGATTTTGCAGAAGCTACGCCTGTGAACAAGAATGCAAGAGCAACGAGCAATACGATCTTTTTCATAGTCCCTTTCCTTTTTAAAAATTAAAGTACAAACAAAACTAGGTTTGCGCTGGTAATTCTAAGCATCCTCTTTGAAAAAGCAAAGTGATTTATTGTCAGGATTTTTTTGCTCAATTTACAGGACTAAAGTAGTCAAATATCTTTATTTTTCCACAGCAAGCTTTGCGTCTTCAATGATGGCGGGAAAAACATAGCCAGACCCGATATTCTTATTAAACTGCACAGGGCCAGACACAACAATAACTTGATTGAGCGAGGCTTCTTGCTGTGTGGTGATTGTGAGATCATTTTCACCTTCAGCTCCGGTTCCATCCTTAATATGCAGCCAGTTTTTGCCCAAGATTCCTGCATTATACTTAACAACTTTGCCTCGGACCTGAATGGACTTGCCAGCGATGCTGCCTTTCTGAGCATAGAGTTCTTGAATGGTCACGCCACCTTTAACTTTTTGGATCTCTCCCGCGCGAACTGTGATGGCGACTGCGGCGGCAGCCCCCTTGTCACCAACTGAAGGGTGTCCAGGGGGAAGTTGTTGTGAATTGCCTGATGGTTGTTCAGCTTGATGTTCAGAGGGAGATGATTGCAGCACCGGCGGAGTATTCGTCTCACGTTCGACGACGACATTTCGCTGACAAGCAACCACCCCACTACATAACACTAATAAAGAGAGCAAATAGGATTGAGTATTCAATTTCAGTTTTTACCCAGCCCCTTCTAGTTTCCACGCCGATATTGTCGAGTAGCGTGACAACTTTTGGTGCACTGGCCTCCGTTGTCGATTGTTTGATACTCAATTTTTATCGGATTTCCATTCATAAACCAAGTACTATTTATCACATGGGCTTGTGGTGCACCGTGTGGATCGTGACAAATCTTACACGAACGTCCACGGGACTTGTCTTCATTTCCCGCCGCATCGACAACGTGGAACCAGTGAAGATTTAATTGCTTGCTATCATTTCTAAAATTTGTCGCGGTAACAAAATCGGTTTGTTTCAACATCTCGGTCTTGTGGCAAGTGAAGCACATCGCGTAAGCATTATCGCGATCACTATATGTATTGTAGGTTTTGGTTGACCATGGAGCTGACAAGAGACGGTTATTCTCGCTGGCGTGTGGTTTGTGACAAGCAAGACAGCTTCCAGCAGCACCACGGTGAACTGTTCCTTCCAACTTCTTTTGAATATTAGGAATTGTACGAGCGCCACCATTAGTAGCTTGGATTTCCTTATTATGGCATGAAAGGCAAAGGTCCTTAGCGGGCTTCAGCAACATCTTCTCATAATTTCCAGAGTGAGGAGTATGGCAGTTCACACACGCTCTTCCATTTAATACAGGTCCGTGCTGTGAGTTGCCATGAGTATTCACGTCGTGACAAGTTGAACACAGGGCCGGAACGCTTTCTTCCTTAAGAAAGTATTTTTGATTACTGGCATGGGGATTGTGACAAGAAACGCAGCTTTCCTCATCCATCAAAGCTGGATGCACAACTGGTTTGTCATCTTTGCGGTCATGGCATGTATAACAATTTTCGGCCTTACGATTAATGCTCACGCTACCGGCAGGATTGCTTCCATCTAAGTGCTCAGGTTTGGCAACGTGGCAGTAGCTACAAGCTCCTGCACCTGCGGGATAGTGAATGAAGTTCATCGTATTGTCGGCAACACCGGCGTGACATTGCAAACAAACAGCGTCGCTATCATTGGCCTTTATATTGTGAGCGAGCAACTTAAGTAGTGATTCACTACCACTTGCTTGAACTTGCCAGAGAACCATCAAAACTAAAGAACACGTCCACATTTTTGTCTTGCTAAACATATGACCTCTCCCACTTATTAATTTACGCCGACTAAGTACGCGTTTTTTGTCCCAAAGACAAGATTGTTGAAAAAAAACAGCTTTCACATTTACTTTTTTTCATGGTACAAACTCGCGGATTCATTACATATGCGTGCATAAGCACGAAACCTGACAAAGGTCATCTTTTTTTGGTGAATTAATTTTCTGTGAAAAAATTATTTTGGCTTTTATTGTCAATTTTAGCTCTCGTACCTGCATTCAGTGTCGCCGCTGGCCCAACGTGTGTGACTTCTGCCTGCCACTCAACGATAGTTAAATTCTCCCACATGCATCCACCCACAAAAGACCGCGACTGCACTTCCATGTGCCACTCTGATACGAAAGTACGCTCCAGTAAATTTCCCAAAAACCACCCTCTTGTAACGGTCGATCTTGGAACAAAACCCAATGAAACTTGCTTGAGCTGCCATGACGACTGGAGCACCAAGCACAAAAAAAAATTCACGCATAGTGCGATTGAACAAATGACCTGTCTCGGATGTCATAGCCCGCACGGTTCTGATTCTCCTCGCATGTTGCGCACACCTGTGAATGAAGGTGAACTTTGTCTGACATGCCACTCAGATAAAGATAACTGGAAAACTGATAGCAAGATTAAGGAACATAAAATCATTCATCAGAAGAAAGGTTGCGTAAATTGTCACGATCCCCATTCGAGCAATATAAAATCTCTCCTCCTTAGAGAGGGTAATAAATTGTGTCTTGAGTGCCACAATCAGGGCGTGAAGACAGCTGACGGTCGAACGCTAAAGGCCTTCTCGCAAGAATTGGCCAAAGGGCGAACCATTCACCCTCCAGTTGAAGACGATTGTCAGGGATGCCATCAGCCCCAC
Organism: Bdellovibrionales bacterium; assembly: GCA_023250775.1. Taxonomy (GTDB): domain Bacteria; phylum Bdellovibrionota; class Bacteriovoracia; order Bacteriovoracales; family Bacteriovoracaceae; genus GWA2-49-15. Next base: position 7,499 of record JAHFAA010000005.1, on the reverse strand, counting down.
TCTTCCACCTTCAAGAAACTTTTGAAGGATGAGTTTGGAGACAATTACAGCGAGTTCAGCGAAAAACAATTCGGGCTGTGTTTCACTTGCCACAGCAGCGAACTTGTCACTGTGGCCAAAACTTCAAGCGCCACCGAATTCCGTAATGGCGAATTTAATCTTCACAATTTTCACGTCGCCGGTACGCCGAAGAACCGCGGCTGTGGCACTTGCCACGAAGTGCACTCATCAAAAAATCCACGTCTGATTAAAGATCATATGCCCTATAAGGATTACAGGCTGCCTCAGGTTTATGAAAAAACTGCTGACGGTGGAAGCTGCGTGACCGCATGCCATGGACTGAAGGTCTACGATCGAAAAAAACCTTTCACTAACTCTAAGGGACGATAATGTTGGCACTTCGAGTTTGCCTACTCACCTTTTGCTTGCTTCCAATGGGTCTTGCCTTTGGACAAGGCCTGATCAAAATGGAATCAGAAAGTCTTTTCTCGCTTCGCAATGATATGAAGGAACAGCGTGAAGCCCCCTTCTATGAGTTTTTCGCCGCCAATTATAAATCGAATGACCAAACATTGAAGCTGGATTCTAACTTCGGATTTTTCTACGATCTCGCCAACAATACAAATGAGCAGCAACTCAATCTCTATTTATTAAATTTCCAGTATGATCTTGTGAAAGACCGAATCACCGTCAGCGGTGGACGAACAACGGACCCTGTTCGAACTATCGGGTGGACCACACTTGATATGTTAAGTGTCGATATGCATTTTTTGGAACAGCGTCTGACACTGGGAGCTTTTGCAGGAAAAGAACGCATTCTCGATATTGGAAACTTTAAAAATCAAGCCGATATCATTGGCGGCCATGTGTACTATCGGACGACCGATGTTTATCCCCTTCATCTCTCGAGCAAATTTCAACATAGACAATATAATATCCTAAATAAAGATCCAGAGAATCTTGCCTCCGTTGGCGCAGAAAAAACCTTTGAGGCCGGCTGGAGTCCCGAAGTCCTCGCCTCTTCAACTTATAATCTCACGTCCAATGAAACACAGAAAGTCGAGGCCGGGCTTGATCTCTATCCCAGTATTTATTTTGTGAATCGTTGGAGACTCACAACTTACAAAACAACCGCCAAAGATGGTATTGAAGATCCTATTTTTTCTATTATTTCTCGAGGCCGACTCAACGAGGCCATGGCACAGATCGAAAACCATTGGACTCCGCGCTTTGTCTCAAGTGTCACTCTTGCCTACGATGATTATCTTTTACAAGAAAGCCTCAGGGCCCAGGGTTACAGAGGAGAGCTAAGCTTTAACTACCAACCTGACAGCTCCAAAATAAACAACAAGTACTATTACTTCAAAAGTTACGGCGGATATGTGTTCGGTGGATCGATTTCTCTCACCCAGAAAATTTTTGACAAGAACGAAATCTACCTTGCTGAAGACGTTACCTATTATAACAAAATAACTTCGGCAAAATCCGTGGCCTTTAACACCGAGGCCATGTACGGGCATCTTTGGAAAGATTTTAAATTACAACTTGGCGGCGAATTTAATAGCAATAATTCTCTGACATATGACGTGCGAATGTTGGCCAAGTTATCTTATGTCGGTCAGATGGAGCGCAATTAGAATCATGAATGATAAATTGAAAATTTTTATATTCACGATCATGTCTGTCTTCCTGATTACGGGAACAAGGACGTATGCAGACGTGGCCAGCATCCTTGTCAATTTTGATCATCAAATGCACGAAGAAAAAGTGCTGCCTTCTTTTGGTTTGTCTTGCTCCACATGCCACAACTTTGAACTGAACGCCGATAAAAAAACCGGCAAGGCCTCACCAGGACTTTCCACTTCCGCTTTTAAAATGACAGTGAAGGAAGTTTGCCATCAATGCCACAACACAGAAAACCCAAAATTTCGAAATGTTCCAAAGAGCTGCTCTATCTGTCACAGAGAAGCTTCAGCCATGCAGAAGATTAAACCAAAAAATCATGAAAACATTGCTTGGAAAAATACACACGCTCTCAACGCCGAAGTCAACAGTGCCTCATGCTTTAACTGCCACATCACTTCACAGTGTGTGAAATGTCATTCGCGCAGAACCGATATCGAAATGAGAAATCATAGTCGAAATTTTCGTTTCATTCATTCGGTCATTGCTCGAGCACAACCAGAGAAATGCGACACTTGTCACGTTCAAACATTCTGCATTCGATGCCATATGGGGAGATGATGGGTAGAATTATGCCAAAAATAACTTTTCTACTTCTGATCCTTCTGACGCTCTTGGCATGCTCTAGAAATGGTCGTGATCGGGAATTTTATGGCAATATTTCTGAAACCCCTGGGGGCCTTGCCTTAGTGGACCCAAATGAACATCAGGGTGGTTGGGGTCGACCTCAATGTCTGGTGTGTCACAATGCCGATCTCAATATTCACCGTGGCCCCTATTCAGTGCTCAACGCTGAAGCATTGAATGTTTTAATTCGCAATAATGGTTTATCGGCTTATTGTTTAGGGTGTCACAGTAATAATGGTATTCAACCATGACAGCTTTTGAGGGACGTGAAATGTGTCCATCAAAAAAACCTATACATTTGCTAAGTTCCCAACCAATTTTTGTCATTTTGCGTCCCGAATGTGGACGAGGCTACCTCAATAAGTATAATGATTGGCATATAGCTGACCATACGCACCAAGGACAGATGACTAATGACACCCATTAAACCTCTTTTTGACAAGATCATGCGATACGTGGGCGGACTGAAATTTGCCGTTGTTATCATTGCCCTCTTTGTTATTGCCATGATTGCTGGAACATTTATCGAAAGTTTCTACGGATCGGAATATGCTGGAAGATTGCTGTATAAATCCACTCCATTTTTTATTCTCCAGGCCTTGCTTCTCGTCAGCATTTTATTTGCTACAATTCTTCGCTTCCCTCCCAAAGAACGGCTCTACGGATTTTATATTATCCATATAGGATTGATGGTTATTTTTACAGGTGCGGTTATTACTTACGTCACGGGCATTGATGGACAAATTACCTTGGCACCGAACGATCCCACTCGTCGCATTGTTTTGCCTGAGGACGTTTTGATCGTGAACAATGAAACACTTCACAAGGAAGCCGAAATTCAGCTGCCCTACAGCTTATTACCGACTGTACTTAATATTAAATGGCGTGATGTTGAAGTGCTGGATTATCTCCCCTTCAGCAAAAATGCCATGACTTGGACGGAAGCTGCGCCAAAAGATCAAGGAGCTTACACTTCCAGCTCCTATGAACTCTCAGGCCAAAACATGGTACAAACGGTAACCTTCTCTCGACATCCCAACTCAGAGGCCACAAATCATCAGGAGCTAGGACTGCTTTCGATGGAATATCTTCCGGAAGATTTGGCGGCATGCTTTTCAGGACTCAATCAGAGCGATCTCTTCTTCTGGGATATGAACACCACCAACTGCTTTACTTTGAAAGATCCCAATGTCGAAATTAAATTTTCGAAGGCCGGACAGCGGATGGCCTTTGTTAAATATACCGGGCAGCCTTTCATTTTTCTGCCGGATAAATCTCCATTCCCGCTTGATAAAGAACTCAAACCGCTGCGCTCCTCAACCTTGCGCGCCTTCTCAAGTTCGCTCTTCAGCAAAAGCACCATTTTATTTATATTTGGCAAGCAGGTGGCCTTTTACTCTAAAGAAACTAAAAAGTGGGAAATTAAAACTTTTGAAAATATTGGAGACGTGGTCGCACTTCCCTGGATGGGCTTTAAATTAAAACTTCTCAATCATTCCACGACCCAATATCCGACCACCACTCCAGTCGCCGCAAGACCTGAGAAAAAAGATGGCGAAATTGTCGCAGGCGAACAAAAGGCACTCAAAGTTAAGATCAATGATACGATTACTTGGGTTCGAGCGGGACAAGAAGAAAGGATCAAGTCGAACGATAATTTCTATACAATTGCCCTCGCTAAAAAAACCATTGAGCTTCCTTTTGAGTTGACTCTGCAAGAATTCAAAATGGACACAAATCCAGGAACCAAAACTCCGGCAAGCTATGAAAGTTATGTAAATCTTTTTGATGGCGCGGGCAACAGCACCCATCACATCTTTATGAACAATCCCCTTAAATATAATCGCCTCACTTTTTACCAGTCATCTTATTTTCAAGACGATAATGGCCAATATGGTTCCGTACTCAGTGTTAACTTTGATCCAGGCAGACCTATTAAATACCTGGGCTCATTCCTTCTGGTAATCGGATGCATCCTCCATTACTTAATCGGACTTAGGAGAAAATCTGCATGAAAACTTTTCTATTACTATTCGTGATTCTGTTCGTGGCCCCTTGGGCCAATGGCGCCACTGACGTCTGTAAAAGTGATATCGGCTCCCTGCCTGTATTGGCCGGTGGCCGCATAAAACCACTGTATGTCCACGCCAATGAATTTTTGAAATTTGTCACCAACAAAACAAAATATGAAGGCATGAGTGCTGACACTGTTTACTGTTACCTCAGCCTGGGTATCGCTCCCGACAACAAGGAAATCAAACTCACTTCTCCTGTTGGTCATGTTAAGTTGAAAAAATTTCTTTCTTTAGACAGCAATGAAACCATTATCCCCACAGATACTTTGGCGGCCCAGGATACTGGACTGAGACAGGAATACCAATCCGAAACTCAAAAGACTCCTTCTGATGAATCCTACAAAACTGAACTTGGTAATACCCTATCTCGGCTTGACCTCTATGCAAGCGTGAAGAGCGGCGATGATTGGAAAGTCGCGACATGGGAAGGTGCTGAGCTGAAATGGGTTTCTATTAAACAATTTACACAGTCGATTGGTGGCGCTTCTTTGGACCTCAAACTGCAAGAGGCTAAAGACCAATTTATCAGCAAGCAAACTGATCACTATCTTCTGGAAATGTTTTACGCCAAGGCCCACCTATTTTCCTGGGCCATGCTCACCACTCTGTTGGCGATGCTGGCGTTCTTCCTGCTTAAAACGACAACATGGGGGAACGTCCTCACTTTCACAAGCTTGGGAATTGAGCTTGCCGGAATCACTCTGCGTTCCATGATTTCTGGTCGAGCACCCATTACCAACATGTACGAAACCGTTATGTTTTCTGGTTTTGGTGCACTCTTATTGGCCACGATTGTTTCCATTGTGAAAAAAGAAAAAATTTATATGTGGGGCGGCCTCGGATACAACTTTCTTTGTCTCTTCATGATGATGTTTGCCAATAACATGCTCGACAGTTCTATTGCGCCTCTTGTACCTGTTTTGCGTGACAACTTTTGGTTGAGCACGCACGTCTGTTCAATCATGTTATCCTACGGCGCCTTGGCCTTGAGTTGGATTTTGGCCAACATCATGTTAGTGCGCATGCGCTTTTTTACCATCTACTCGAAAGATGTAACTTACTACACCAAGGTCATCCACACCTGTCTTAAATACGGCGTGGTTCTTCTGGCCGCTGGTATTATCTTGGGCGGTATTTGGGCCGACTACTCATGGGGCCGTTTCTGGGGTTGGGACCCAAAAGAAACTTGGAGCTTGATCACTCTGTGCGTTTACATGGTCATTCTGCACGGACGCTACACCTCTTGGATTTCACCTCAACGATTCATCCTCGTGACTGCTGGGGCCTTTATGAGTGTTATGATGGCGTGGTTTGGTGTTAACTACATCCTTGCCTCAGGCCTTCATTCCTATGGATTCAGCTCAGGTGGGGCCTTATTCTTAGGACTCTTCTTTGCAGCACAAATCACGGTCATGGCCGTCTGCAGTTGGGGTATAGACCAGAAAAAGGCCGCATCATAAGATGCGGCTCGCTTCAAAAATCAGTTAAATAACTCATTCTCAGTTTATATGAGATTTCCCACGTTGCCTGACAACAAACGTCGTCTTTTTTCAAGACCTATATTACCTTAGGAAAAAACCTCCCCTCCTATCACTCCATCAGCTCATTCCTTTAGAATAGTTGTATGGGTTCCGAATCCTCAAGAAGAGATTCCCTAAAAAAATTTACAACCATGCTTGAGGTTTCTATGAGTCCAGTTAAAATCTTCACTTTTGTTTTTTTTCTTAGCCTACTCCCAACATTCGTGCTCGCTAAAGATAAGGAACAAAGCACTCTGCGTTTTATTACCTATAATACATGGGGACTTCCTGCACCTCTAACGACCTGTCCTAGTCGGTTTAAAAAAATTGCTGCGTCTATTGGCCAATTCAATGCAGACATCATTGCCTTTGAAGAGACCTTCGCTAAACGCGCCAAGGTCCTGGAGCTTAAAGAATATCCTTATCACTTGTATGGGCCTGGCAAGAGTAAGGGAATTAAAATTTTGCCATCGGGATTATTAATTCTTTCCAAATTTCCTATCATCGAAAGTGATTACAAAATCTACTCAAAGTGTGGTGGCTTCGACTGCTTTGCCAACAAGGCCATTCTGTGGATGAAAATTAAAATACCTGGAGTGGGCGCAATTAACGTCTTTGCCACCCATACCAATGCCGGAACCAGCATGAAGATTAAAACTTCACAGCTTGATGAGGCCTGGGAATTTATTCAACGACATTTAGAAGGAAGAAGTACTGTGTTCATGGGCGACTTTAATATGTCTCCAGAAACGCCACTCTATAACTTCGTCAAATACAATATGTCTTTTGACGATTCACTTGATCTCTATCTGACCGATCATCCTGAGTACAGCAATGATCCGAACGTCATTTATACGTACACGATTAAGTACTTGTACCATAAACGTTTGGATTATGTTTGGCTGAAAGACATTGGTCCAAGGGCCATGCATCCAATAAATTACAAAGTGATTTTCAACAACGTTAACGGCAAACGATTATCTGATCATCTCGGTGTTCTCGTGGATATGCAATTCCACTAGAGCTGGACTTCAACTAATCGCTCAAACCACATTTTGATCTGTTCAGAAAGAACGTTGTTATAGTATCGCTCGGCCTGAAGTGGAGTTACCTCATCTGAGCGAGTGAATTTCTTGGTGGTTTTATCGAAGGCCAACATTTCTTCATGGAAATATTTGGCAAGCTCCATCCCTAGCTGGCGACTCTGGACGGCGACAATTGATTCTCCATCAAGATACTTGGATCTTGGGGCCAAGTTAAAGGAACCGATGATCGATTGTTTTCTATCGAAGCTGGCCCATTTAGCATGCAACGTTCCCTCGCCGATCGGACGGCCTTTCCATTCATAAATTCTGACTTGTCCACCACTCCAGATCGCCATGGGGTCAAAGTTCACGCTCATCAGAGAATGATAATAGTAATGAGAAACAGAAGTGATGGTTCCGCCCATATCGGTAGAGCCATAGCTGTTGGTGATGATATGAACCTTCACTCCGCGTTTGACCGCGTTTCGAAGGGCCTCTTTAATATTATTCGAAGGAATGTAGTAGGCGTTGGCAATAATGATTTCCTTTTCAGATTCATTAATCATGTT
>JAHFAA010000004.1 GCA_023250775.1 Bdellovibrionales bacterium | reverse complement strand
CATTGAACTTGTCGCGGTCTCGTATATCGATGTCATTTCTAAAAAAATTCCCAATGTCTGGCCGATTTTAAATCTGGCCTTTTTTTTGCTTTTTATTTTTTTGATGCCCGAAGTTTATCAGATTCGACTGGGAACTTTTTTTTATTCACTGTCATTTTTGTTTGTGGGATTTGTTCTTTATCTTTTAAAAATCATGGGGCCGGGTGATTCGAAATTTCTTTTTTCATTTTACCTCCTTGTTCCGGCAAGTATTCATGAAAGAGTGTTTATTTGTTTGATCTATTCAACCATCCTGATCGGCAGTTTTTTCTTCTTTCGATCAATCTATAAAAATTTAGATAAAATGAAGCAGGCGTATATATTGAGAAATGTGTCTCTGATCAGGAAAGCATTTGGAAAAAAATTTGCGTATGCTCCTGTGATATTGGTGTCGTGGATATGGTTTGGAATAGAAAACAAAGAACTTTTGGCCTTCAAATAATCGCCGCAGATGCTCGAGGCCAAAGTGCCGTTGAATATATTCTTATGTTGGCCGTCGTCGCCAGTTTGGCCGCCACTGTTCTGAACTCACAAATGTTCAAGGATTTGTTTGGTTCCGATAGTAAAGTGTTTGCTAAGTTTGCACGAAAGATTGAGTACACCTATCGCCATGGCGTGAATGGAAATCTCGATACAAACTCACAAAATCCGCCCTTTGGCAGCGCCCATGATACTTACTTTAAAGGCGGTCAATCGCGATTTTTTATGCCAAAGAAAAGTTATCCAGAGTAAAAATTATGAAGACTTTAAATAATCCGAAAGGACAGTCTACGATTGAATTTCTGGTGACCTTTGGCTTCACGTTGCTCATTGTTTTTGTCTTGCTCAAAATTTCTCTCAATATTACAAACGGTTTTTTGGTTCATTACGGAACCTATGCTGCCAGTCGCGCCTTTTTAGTGTCTGATGAATTCACGATTGACTATGGTGATGCCAAGGCCGGAGACAAGGCCAACCAGGTTTTTAAAAGTATTGTGAAAGGAAGCAGTGTTACCGTTACGCCACAGCCGATTGATGTCGCCACGCAATCAGTATTTGTTGGGGTGCGTGCGCAGTTCACCCAGAATCTTGCATTTTCCAATGTTGTTGGAGGAAAGAAGCCACTGACTTTTATTTCAGAGTCATATATTGGCAGGAGTCCCACAATGAGTGAATGCGTGAGAAGGACATGCGATGCCATTAAGCAAAGTGTTACGGGTATGGACGATTGCTTACATAATGTCACTATTGATGATAACGGATGTTAAAAAATGAAGTTCAAAAATGAAGGTCAGGCCCTTTTTGAATTTTTAATTTTTACGCCGCTATTTTTAGGCCTGATGGCCTTGATGATTTCCATCTCAGCGTCACTCAATGGTGGAATTAACCAACAAAAAGCGGTGCGTGGATACTACTACAACATTCTCAAGGGCAATTCTAATATTGAATCAAGCTTTGATTTGAGAACCATGGGAACTATCAAAATGGTTGGATTTTTTGCCTTAGGGTATCAAGAAAAAAATGTGGGCGAAAATCCTTTTGCCACCTGCTACCGATTGCATATGTTTGGAGAAAAAAAAGCAGAAACCTGTGACAATGCCGATACTGCCAGTGGTGCCACCGAATTCATTCGTGTCATGAACATGTATGGTCTCTGTGGCGCTTCCTATTATGCAGAGACAAGTGGCTTTAGAAGCGAATTTACTGATGCAAGCTGCAGAGTAAAGACCGACTAAAACACCATTGATTTCTTGTGGTAAAAAATGCCTGGTCTATATTGCACCCAATAGCCCATAGAATAGTAATGAGAACTATTTCAAGGAAAAAATCCAATGAATACGCGGGCGTTTACTCTGGCACTTGTTATCGCAGCAGGTGCAATGTTTATGGTGTGGACTTATATTGAAGATCAGAAGAGTGCCTTGATTCAAACATTTGGACAAGAGAACTCTGTGGTCGTCGCAAAAGTTGATATTAAAGAATTCGAATTGATTGATGACTCTAAGGTTACAGTCATCAACGTCCCTGCCAAATTTCGAGCACCTGGACATTTTAAAACAGTGAAAGAAGTTGAGAATACAATCGCCACCGTGCCCATGATTAAAGGTGAGCAGATCACGAAACCGCGTGTGACTTATCCTGGCGCTGGAACAGGTCTCTCTCGCCAAGTCAGCGTGGGCAAGAGGGCGATGGCCATTGTTGTTAATAACAAACAGGCGGCGGGAAAACTTATCAAGCCAGGTGATCGTATTGATCTTATGGCCAAGATTGATTATGCCGGCGGGAAAAAAGAATTTTTGCGAATGATGACCGTTCTCCAAGATGCCTTGGTGCTGTCGACCGGTTATGATATTTCCAACAATATTCCATTGGTGGGAATTAAAACCGATGAAGAAATTCGCAAACTCAATCTAAGTACTTTTACTCAGTACAATACCGTCACACTTGAACTTGATCCGTTTCAGGCCCAGAAGGTTGCGTTCATTATCGAAAATCTTGATCCTGCTCCTTATCTGATGCTGCGAAATAATAACGATAAAAATATTGTAAATATGCCGGCCACAAAACTGTTTGATGTTTTGGGGCAGGAAGCTGCTGAGGCAAAAAATTATTTTCTAAATCAGGGGAAAAAGTAGCAAATGGTTAGAGCTTGGCCGTTTTTATTCTTATTGCTTGCGTGGATTCCCGGTAATTTATTATTGGCGCAAGATATTGATCCCGCCGATGCCAAAACCGTCGAGCTTATTCTCGGGCAAGACCATGTCGAGTATGTGGATTTTGCACCTCATACAAAAATTCAAATAGCGCGGCCAGAAATCCTTGATGTCATCATGGTTCCTGCCAAACGTGAAATTCTTTTTAGACCCAAAGGTGCGGGCGACACGACAGTGTTTATCCGCAATACCGTGGGAGATATTCGCGCACGATACAACGTAAAAATCAGTGCTCACAACAAATCTAAAATTGTGAAAGATCTCAGAGAATTTTTGGGTGATATAGAAGGGCTTGAGATTGGAATCAAAGGCGATGAAGTTTTTGTTGGTGGGAAAATTGTCGTTCCGACAGATATTGGCCGAGTTTTTACCATTTTAGAAAAATATAAAGACGTGATTTTCCTTGTCGAGTTGTCACCACAAACACAACAGATCATTGCGAAAAGAATGCAAGATGAAATTCAAAAAAACGGAATGAAGAACGTCACGGTTCGGGTGGTGAATGGAGTTTACTGGCTAGAAGGAATTGTCGACTCTCGTGCCAAACGTGAACGGGCCGAGATGCTTGCCGTGGCCTACATGCCGGCACAAATAAAGTCATTAGGTGAAAGAACAGATTCAGTAATGAAATTAAAGCAGGACCCCATTCAGAATTTTATCAATGTCAACGAGGAGAGTAAGCCTCAACCGTTGCCAAAGCTTATCAAAATCATGGTTCAGTTTGTAGAGTTAACAAAAGATTACAACAGGGTTTTTGGTTTTAAATGGGTTCCGTTGATGGCAGGAGACGGCGGTAATATTAATATTGGCAAAACAGCTTCAGGTGGCGTCTCAACAAGTTCATCCGGTACACTGGCCGCAACGATTTCAAATCTGTTTCCTCGACTGGCCAGTGCGAAAGGTGCAGGCTTCGCCAGAGTTATTCAGTCTGGAGTGGTCATTACCAAGGATGGGGTTCAGGCCGCCATTAATAAAACCAGTAAAAAGGCCTTCGCTATCGGAACGGGAGAATTTACGAAGACAGCTGAGGCCGTCGCAGGGTTGGCTGCTCAGATAACTCCCAAAGTTCTCCAAGAGGAAAAAATTGATTTAAAACTTGTCATCAAAGTTTCTTCTAATGTTGGAGATCCGCCAGAAACCTTGGATAACTCTATTGACACTAGTCTCGTCGTAAAATCAAAAGACACAGCGGTTGTTGGTGGTGTTGTTATCAATAAGTCCAGCAATGCCTTTGACCGCGATCCGCCATTTGGATCACCAAACTTTAATGAGCAAGAGCAAAACGTTCCCTTGTTTTCATTTTTAAGATCGAAGTCTTATGTAAGTAATCGAAGCCAATTTGTATTTTTTGTGACTCCAGAACTTATTGAGTCCGCCTCTGAGGGGTCAGAAGAAATAAAACGCAAGTTTAGACAAAGGACAAACTAATTTGGCCGGCCACATTATCACAGTCTTGGGAGGGAAAGGAGGAGTTGGAAAATCCCAATTCTCTGCCAACTTTGCTTTTGCCTATGCTGAGGCGATAAGAAATAAGGTAGCCCTGCTTGATTTTGACCAGTCTGCCAGTGGTGACCTGAATCTCATCACCGGAATGAAAGGTGCAAAAACGATCAAGGATTTGGCCGAGTTTTCAGGCGCCATCGATCCCAAAACCATTGTTCCCTTTGTTGTCGCTCATCCTTCAGGTGTGAATTACGTTGGAATGTGCACAGATCCCATGGCCACAAAGACCATCGATGCAGAGGGCATGGGAAAAACTCTAAAGGCCATTACAAATTTATATCCACTTACCATTATTGATGCCGGACATGAACTTTCACCACTTACACTTAAGGCCCTTGAATATTCGACACTCATCTTATTAGTCGTGACCCCAGATATTATTGCGGTCAACCAGACAAAGCGAATCTATTCAGATTTGATAACACTGCTCTTTCCAAAAGATATGATCCAGATAATTTTGAATCAAGCACAAACCGGTCATCCAGTGACGGCAGACGTGGTTTCAAAAAATATTGGGAAACCGATTCTTGCCAGTATTCCTCGTGATGATCAGGCCTGCATTCAGGCCTTAAATTCTTCAAAACCAGTTTATGTTCTGGCCAAAGCATCTGCCTTCGCAAAGGGCGTGACAGATGTCGTGAATAATTTGATTCAAAAAAATCTTTTGAAGACTCTAGAGAAACTGACTCGGCCGGAAAATGTAGGCAAAAAACCTTCCGAAAATCCGGGGGACGATGCTGATGCCAAACGCAGATTGTGGAAGGATTTGAAAACCCGCATTCACAAAGCGTTGGTTGAAGAAATGGATTTAAAAAAGGCCGATGATAATGACCCGAAGGCCAAAGTTATCTTGAAAGAGCAAACAAAAAAACAAGTGGTCGAGCTGCTTGGCAAAGAAGACACAAAGGGACTTTTAAATACTCGTGAAGATATGACTCAAGTGGTGAAAGAAATTCTTGATGAGGCCTTAGGACTTGGCCCACTCGAAGATTTACTTCGCGATAGAGAATGTTCAGAAATTATGGTGGTTGGTCCCGACAAAATCTTTTATGAAAAGAAAGGGAAAATTCGTAAGTCTGAAATTGTGTTTACCAATAACCGACAGGTGTTAAACGTTATTGAGCGAATTGTTGCACCGATTGGACGTCGAATTGATGAAAAAACACCTTACGTGGATGCGCGCCTTTCAGACGGTTCGCGCGTGCATGCCATCATTCCCCCCTGTGCTCTCAATGGTGGTGTTATTACCATTCGGAAATTTCCTGAAAACCGATTGAACTGGAAAGATCTCGTCAAGTTCGGATCGATGAACCAAAACATGGCGGACTTTCTTCGTGTTGCGGTTGAGGGCCATCGAAATATCATCATCAGTGGTGGTACGGGTTCGGGCAAAACCACTCTCATTAATGTTCTCGGCGGGTTCATTCAGGCCGATGAGCGTATCATTACCTGCGAAGACGCTGCTGAGTTGGACTTCCCTCAGGATCACATCGTTCGTTTGGAAACGCGTCCTCCTTCCTTGGAAGGTGAGGGCGAAGTCGATATGCGATGTCTGGTAAAACAAACACTGCGGATGCGTCCTACCCGAATTGTCGTTGGTGAGTGTCGTGGTGGTGAAACTCTTGACATGCTTCAGGCCATGGGTACGGGGCATGATGGCTCTATGACAACGGTCCACTCAAATAATCCGCGTGAATGTATCGGTCGAGTGGAAACACTTGTGCAATATTCCGGCATCGGTCTGTCTGCCAAGGCCATTCGCGAATTGATCGCCAACGCCGTTCACCTCATTATTCAACAAAGCCGTCTTGATGATGGTTCCAGAAGAGTGACTTTTATTACTGAAATAGGCGGGATGCAGGGAGATGTTGTGACTCTGCAAGATATATTTCTGTATCGTCAAACGGGGATTAACAAAGAAGGAAAAATCATTGGTGAGTTTCAGGCCACTGGTTTTATTCCCAAATTTATCGAAACGTTGGAGCGTAAAGGTTATAACATCCCGAGAGGAATTTTTTCCAACGCTGCTCCGCCTGGAGCTCCTCCAGCAGCCGCTGCCGCAGCTCCAGGCGCAAAACCAGGCGCTGCACCACCACCACCAGCAAAACCCGGACAACCGCCGCCCAAGAAGTAGGAGCTTTTTATGAGCGAAATCACTTGGCTACTTGGAGAAAAGGGGATCATAGCCGCCATCGGGCTTATGTTTTTTTTATTTTGCTACAAGTATTCAGTCGGAATTTTCGAATGGATCGAGAAGCAAACTTTCGGCACGCGATCTTACATTATGGAGAAATTCGAACTCCTGTTTATCGAAGTAAAAGAAATCCACGTTACCTACGTGCTCCTCTTTTTGTCAGTCGGGATTGGCTTTATCACCTTGGCCGTTTTAGGCCTTTTTGGACATTGGGTGATGGGATTTTTTTTGGGCATGGCCTTGTCCTTTGTCGGTTTCAAAATTCCCAAGCCGATTATTAATTATCTTTATAAAAAACGAATTAAGGCCTACTCAGGTCAGATGGTGGATAGCTTAACTCTTCTGGCCAATGGTCTTCGTGCCGGACTCTCGGTGCCACAATCTATCGCCATGGTTGTTGATGAAATGCCGCCTCCAATCTCGCAGGAATTTAATCTGATTCTGCAGCAAAATAAAATTGGTGTTACCTTGGAAGAATGCTTTGAAAGTTTGGCCAAACGTGTGGTCACCGAAGATAACGATATGTTCGTAACATCGGTGAATATCTTGCGTGAAACAGGCGGTAACTTGGCCGAAACATTTGACACAATCGTTACAGTAATTCGTGAACGGGTAAGACTTCAGCAAAAAATCGAGCAACTAACGGCATCGGGTATGTTCCAGGGGATGGTTATCGCCGGCATGCCATATGGGATCGGTTTTATCTACTTTTTATCAGAACCGGCATCGATGATCAGGATGTTCCATCATCCGGTCGGGCTTATAATAATGTTTATCGCCATGTGCCTGGATGCTGTTGGGTTGGTGGTTATTCTAAAGATCGTTGATATTAAATAGAAACTTGGTCACGAGAATAGGGTTGGGATGAAAGCACTTTTGCATTAAAGTTAGAACAAGAAAGTCCCGACAAGTACGCGAGAGGGATTGGGCCGATTATTTGCGATTGAAGATTTATAGCAAAGGAAGATAACAATGAAGCGCATCTTAGTTTTACTTGCTGTGGTTTTAAGTTCATTTGTAGCTTACGGCGGAGTTAACCTAAAGAATGGTAACTTCTACATTACCTACACCGACATTGTGGTTCCCGGTGGTGGAAATGACCTCTTCGTGGCAAGAACTTACAACTCACAGGCAACTGAAAAGGGTTGGTTTGGTCTCGGGTGGGGTTCCGATTATGAGACCTACCTGGTCGTCGGCCCTGACGGTTCAGTGACCATTCATGAGAATGGAACTGGCGCTCAGACTCGTTTCACTCCGAAGCAAGCGATTGATCCTGTGGCGGCAGCCAGAAAAGTTATTGAGGCCATGCGAGTAAAAACAACTCTCTCTGATAAGGTGGCGGGTGATCTAGAGAAGAAACTTGCAGGCGACGCTGAGTTACGTTCCGCTTATGCTCGTAAGTTTAAGGTTGAAACGAACTTAGCATCTGGCACAGTTCTTTATTCCAATACACGTGGTCTTCAAGAAATTCACCGTTTGAAAGAAGGATTCAGCCGATCCTTTAATGACGGGAAAGTGGAATTTTTTGGTGAAGATGGGAAGCTCACTAAAATTCAAGATAAGAATGGTTACAATGTCTCCTTTGAGTATGACAAAGGTGCTCTGAAAAGCATTAAGGACTCTCAAGCCAAACAATTATTTTTTGAATGGTATACAGATGGCAAAGTGAAAAACATCTGGTCAGCCGGTGATAAGAAAACCGCTTATAAATATGAAGGCGACGATCTGGTCGAATCAACAGACGTCATGGGCAACGTTTACAAGCACAAGTACGATGCCAATCACAATATGGCGACGATTGAATATTCTGATAACTCAAAAATGGAAATTGCCTATCAGAAAAATACTCGCTTTGTGTCTGAAATCAAATCACGCGATGGAATCACCACAAAATATAAGTATGAATCCAATCCAAAAAATCCTGAATTCCACTACTGGACAATCGTTTCCAAAGTGGGGGCAGATGGAAAAACAGAAGACAATCGCTATGAGTATGAGATCAAAGCAAAACCAGATGGATCACAGTATACCTATCGCATTTTAACTGATGTGAGTGGAATGAGAACTGAGACAATCTACTCTGAATGTTGCTCTCTCCCTCTTAAAATTGCCCGTGGCAAAAATGTCACCAATTTTGAATACAATGACAAAGGCCTCCTGGTTAAGAAGACATCGACCAAGGGTGACTTTATTCAGATCGAGTATCATCCAGAATTTAACAAGATTTCTCGAGTCATGAATAAGGACAGCTGGACCGCTTTTGAATATGACAAGAAAGGCAATCTTTCAAAGGCCACAAACAATGAAGGGAAATCTGTCCTTTTGATCTACGATGCTCAAGGAAGAATTACCAAGATGATTGATCATGAGAAGAAAACGAATGTGAAGCGATCTTTGTCTTTTAAATACAACTCACTTGGCAAACCAGTTGAGATCGCCATGGAAAATGTAGGCAAGATTAATGTGGCCTATGATAACTATGGTGAGATTAAGAAGGTTGAGTCCGATGCTGGCCATAAGATGGCGTTGCAGGTAACTCAGGCCTTTCAAGCACTTCTTTCTATCGTTAAGCCAGCAGGAGTTAACTTGAATATGTAGTGCCCATATAATGAGGCACGGTAAGAACGAAGTTTTAACGAGTTAGAGAGGATGTTAGGAAAAGTATAGAGTTAGAGTGATAATAGGAAACACGCCAAACGGCCCGACCGCCAAATTAAGAGGAGAGGTTGCTAAAATGAAAATCAAAATTTTAATTGCACTGATGACGTTATTGACTATTTATGTAGTGACTGTGCAAGGCACAGAAAGTGAAGGTTGTGGTAGCGGAGCCGCCACCTGTGAATGTATTAACCAAGGTGTTGGTGCTGGATCAGGCGCTGGAACTGGCGCTGGTAGCGGATCTGGTGGTGCGGTAGTTCACTAGTTAGTAACTTTGGTCTTTTAATTATTCTCTACAAGGCACGGATAATCTCCGTGCCTTTTTTTTTGTCACTGTCTATTTTCTATACACTCATGAAAAAAATACTTACCTCAAACACTTAGATTAATTAGGGCCGAAGTTGGCCTCCTCGTTGCATATAGATATGTAAGACTGATTCAAACTAATAAAGAACGAAGGGAGGCAATATGAACAAAATTATCGGTTTCTTGGTGGTGTTTCAACTTGTGATTGCAGTAATTGCGTTTGGTACTGAATCTGAATCTAACTGTACAGACGGAGTTCAGGCACCTCGAAGTACAACAGCTGATGCTAATGCAACAGTTCCAGTACAGCCCACTCCTGCTCCAGTAGTTAATCACTAGATCTTTGTAAATAGTTGTCTTAATACAGGGCCCGCAAATGATATAACTCTTTGCGGGCCTTTGTGTTTTATGTACAGGATGTACGGTATGCCGACGTGAGCAGGAGAGATCGTCGGCGCTCCCTCAGTTCTTCGCCCAGCCAAAAAAAGTGTCAAAAGATTTAACGGCCATAAAATTTGTATGCATAAAGTTTAATCAATCACCTCGGAGCTATTTGAAATCACGGACATCCTAGGGATGAAAGTTTGGTATGAAAGATGCAACAAACGAAAACAACTAGGAACTTGTCTCATGGAGAAGTTATGAAAATAAAATTTTTAGTTCTATGTGTGCTGTCTGTGTCGCTCAATGTTTTTGCTGTGGATGTAGGTGAAGATCAAAAGAGCGAATGTATTTACGCAGTTCAATCAGGGCGATCAAATACTGTGGCAACTACGACCGACTCTCAAGGTACTCAGACACAAGAACCGACAACTGTTTCTCACTAAGCTTTAGCGAGACTCGTTAAGGATTTTCTTGAGGAGCATCCGCTCCTCAAGGGTGTAGGTATCTTCGGGTGTTGCGTTGGAATTAACGAGGGCAGAGTGACTTGTGGTGCTTGCTTGTCGTTCTGGCGAAGAAAGTCCTGAAGAAACGCGATCTTTCTGTTCTGGAATTCGTTGTCCAATCAAGTTTAGAGAAGCATCTTTGAGAAAGGCCCATGCCTTTTTAGATCTTTTCACCAGGTAAGTTTGCGCCATTTCAGTATAGGGCGATACTCGTGTGTCGATGCGATCGAATACCGTTCTTCCCCCAAAATCGAGAGATAAAACGAAGTAGCTAAGGCAAAAATAAAACATTAAGCGAACGATTATCATAAAGCGCCTCTTACAAATTTTTCTCCCCTAGGGATAATTGCATCATTCTATTTACGGACATGAGCAACTCTGTTGCTCTAAACGGTTTTTTTAAAAAGTCATTGGCACCGTTGGAGATGGCCTCAATAACCAGAGAATCATTGTATAAACTCGACATCAGAATCAGCCCGACATTGGCGTGATTTTCGCGAATCTTGCCCGCCAGCTCGAGTCCGCTCACATCTGGCATAACGACGTCGACGATATACAAATCGGCGGGAGTACTTTGAGAGAATTTGAGTGTCTCCTCAGCCGTTCCCAATTCACCCACGACACGATAACCTGCATCTTCCAAAATTTTGGCGATGGATTTGCGTGAAAAGTCGGAATCATCAACAACGACAATCTTAAATTCTTTTTTTGGATCAGCACTCATACAGAATAATTGTACTGGAATGTGGGAATTTCTGCTGAACTCTACAAAGAAAAGATAAAATTGCCTCATGCCTGGTTTCACAAAGCCTGAGCGTGTTATTCAGGTATAGGGCCGCTAACTAAGCCGCGACTGGCGGAGTGTTATCGCGTGATTTTGTGGTTGGCCGCTTAAGCGCGCTTTTCTTGGCGAAAAGCTTCTTTCTTTCGGTCCATCCCACTAGCGCTGTCTCCAGTACATCATCGAGCGTCTTTGCCAAAACAAATTTTAGCTCTTTCTTGTACTGCTCAGGTATCTCCACCAGATCCTTCTCATTGCGATAAGGAATCACAATAGTTTTGAGACCCATTCGCAGGGCCGCGAGAACTTTTTCTTTGAGACCACCGATTGGTAATACTTTACCAGTCAAAGTGATTTCTCCCGTCATGGCCACATCTCTTGATACTGGCAAACCTGTAAGCAGAGAGATGATCGAGGTGGCAAGGGTCACACCCGCACTTGGGCCATCTTTTGGGATTGCACCCGCGGGAATGTGAACGTGAATTTCGTTTTCTTCAAAAATGGATTCGTCTAAACCAAATTCACTGGCGCGGCTTCGAATGTGCCCCATGGCAGCTTGCGCGGATTCTTTCATGACGTCACCCAATTGTCCGGTTAGAGTGATGCCTTTTCCTTTCATCTTGGTGGATTCAATATAAAGAATTTGGCCACCAAAATTGGTCCACGCTAGCCCTGTGGAAACACCAACCTCGTCGAAAATTTTGCGATCTTCATCGGAGTATGCTGCCGGGCCAAGGTATTTATCAACGGTGTCTGTTGAAATGATCGTCTTAGAAATTTCACCGCGGGCAATTTTCATGGCGACTTTGCGGCACAAGGCCCCAATTTTTCGTTCGAGATTTCTGAGTCCTGCCTCGTAGGTATGGTTACTAATAACCGTTTTGATACTGTCGTCACTGAATTCTACATGCTCACCAGTCAATCCATTTTCTTTCATCTGTTTTGGGATTAAAAACTTTTTGCTGATGAAGATTTTTTCCTCATGGCTGTAGCCAGACAGATTGAGTATTTCAAGACGATCCCGCAATGGAGCAGGAATTGATTCCAGACTATTGCAAGTCGCGATGAACATGACGTTGGAAAGGTTAAAACTTAAATTCAGATAGTGGTCTCTAAAACTATGGTTTTGTTCTGGGTCCAACACTTCTAGAAGTGCGCTGGCTGGATCACCTCTGAAATCACCACCCATCTTATCAATTTCGTCGAGAAGGATGACGGGGTTATTGGTTTTGATTTGCTTCAATGCTTGAATGACTCGACCGGGCATTGATCCAACATAGGTACGGCGGTGACCACGAATTTCCGCTTCATCTTTGACACCACCCAAGCTGATACGAATGAACTCACGTCCAGTGGCGCGTGCGATGGATTTGCCGAGCGATGTTTTACCAACGCCTGGAGGACCAGAAAAACACAGGATAGGGCCTTTCATTTCTTTGCCCTTCAGAGTTTTCACCGCCAAATATTCCAAAATCCGCTCTTTGACTTTTTCTAATTCAAAATGGTCTTCATCGAGAACTTTTTGAGCGTAATCGAGGTCGAGAATTTCTTCACTCGAAGCTGACCAAGGAAGATCGACCAGCCATTCAAGATAGTTGCGAATAATGCTGGCCTCAGAAGAATCAGGGTGCATTTTTTCCAAGCGCATAATTTGTTTTTGACATTCGCGCTCGATATCGGGAGGCATCATGGCCTTTTTCAGTTTGTCTCTGAATTCTCCAAACTCGTCATTAATTTCTGGGGCCTCATCGCCGAGTTCAGATTTGATCGCCTTAATTTGTTCACGCAAAAAATACTCTTTTTGAGTCTTGGACATCTCGTCACGGGCAGCACTTTTAATTTTGTGCTGCATAGAAATGATTTCCAGTTCGCGTACTAAAATTTCATTGATCTTATTGAGTCTTTCGATTGGATCGAGTGTTTCAAGAATCAACTGGGCCTCGGCCACATGCAAACTCAAATTCGAAGCAACGAGATCGGCCAACCGTCCTGCTTCGTGAATGTCTTCAAGCACCATGAGAATATCAGGGGACAACATTTTGCCTTGAGTGATTACTTTTTCAAGCTGCTCTTTAAGATTTCGCATGAGGGCCTTGACGGCCATATCTTCATTGGCAATTTTGCGATCTTCAATTTTTTCAATACGGACTTTGTAAAATGGTTCAGTGTGGACGAATTCTTTGATACAGGCCTTTGAAAGTCCCTGCACCAGAATCTTGATTCTTCCATCAGGGAGTTTACGCATGCGCATGATCATCGCCAGAGTACCCACATCGTAGATCTCAGACGGCTGTGGTGATTCAGCGGTGATGTCTTTTTGGCTTGCCAAAAGAATCAAACGATCATTCTTTGCCAGTGCCTGCTCAACCGCTTCAATAGAGGTTTCGCGGCCGACGAACAAGGGAATAATCATATACGGGTAAACGACGATGTCTCGAATGGGCAAGAGGGGGATCGTGTCCTTAAATTCAATGCTGTCACCCTCATAGTTTGTCGCCATAATAATCTCCTCAAACTTCCTTGAGATTTACTTCTACGCACAACTGATCGGGTGAAATACTGTAAGTCTTTAAAGTTTTTATAGTTTTAAGACTTTTTGTTTGAAAAAAATTGTTGTAATTTGATAGGGCAATGGGAAAAAGCAACCAGTTACCAGTACTCATCGATGTTTTGAAAATTCGATTGATTAAGTCAGTAAAAGGAAATGGGCCATGTCAAAAGAGATAGCGGACAAAATATGTCTTGTAATATTAGCTGCCGGACAAGGCACAAGGATGAAAGTTTCGACCCCAAAGCCTCTGATTCCTATCATGAACCGACCTATGTTGGATTACGTGCTTGATACCTGCCTAGATTTCAGGCGTCACAAGGTCAAAAACGCCCTAATTTCACTCGTCGTAGGTCACCAGAGTGAAGTCATGAAGGCTTATGTAGATCAGCATTATCATAGTGAGAACTTGCATATAACCATGCAGCAGAAACAATTGGGAACGGCCGATGCTGTAAAATCTTTTTTAGCTCAATGTCCGGATGTGATGTCATATAAGTATATTTTTATCTTGAGTGGCGATGTGCCCATGGTCTCTCTCGAGCACCTCGAAAAAATATATAGCGAAATTTCGTCTCGTCATCTGAAGGCCGTCGTGGCGACAGTGATCACCGAGAACCCTACGGGCTATGGCAGAATTCAGCTTCACAGCACAGGTTTGTCTATTGTCGAGGAGAAAGATGCTGATGCCGAAGTAAAAAAAATCACCAGCATCAACACCGGCCTGTATGTATTTGAAACAAAATATTTGAAAGATTGTATTGAGAAAATTTCAAATAATAATAAGTCCCACGAGTTTTATCTAACAGATACTTTTCAATCTGGACGTGAGGTTGGGGCAGTTCATTTTGACCATGGTGAAGATTTATTGGGAATTAACACCCTTGAACAACTGGAGCAAACCAGTAAGAGAATTAACCGAAGAAACCTTCTGAAATTGTCGGCCCAGGGCGTGCGTTTTTGGGATTTTGCCTCGACCTTTATTGAACCTTCGGTTGCCATTGCCTCAGGCTCGGTCATTTATCCCAATGTCATTATTGAGGGACAAACGAAGATTGCCGCAGGTTGCTCTGTAGGACCCTTTTGTCATTTGAAAAATGTTGAGCTGGCGGAAGATGTTCAGGTGAAAAGTCATTCTATGCTTGAAGGATGTAAAATTGCCTCCCGCGCAGAGGTTGGACCCTTTGCGCGTCTAAGACCTGGCGCCGATATCGGTTCCAAGGCCAAAGTCGGTAATTTTGTCGAAATTAAAAAGTCTACCATTGGGCCAGGTGCCAAGGTGTCACACTTGAGTTATGTTGGTGATGCTATCGTGGGTGACAACACGAATATTGGTTGTGGATTTATTACCTGCAACTATGACGGTGTCGAAAAACACGTGACCAAAATTGGGAAGAATTGTTTTATTGGCTCCGACACCCAGACGATCGCTCCTGTGGAAATAGGTGATAATTGTTTTGTTGCCTCTGGTTCAACGATCAATACACCCATGCCAGATGGCTCATTCGGGATTTCACGCGGCCGCCAGACCACACATTTGAATATGGCCAAAAGGTTTTTAAAAGTGAAAGACAAAGACAAACACAAAGATGCATAGAGAAGTTTCACATAAGGAAAATGTATGTGCGGAATTGTTGGCCATTTAGGCCCGAGAAATTCAGTAGAAATCGTGATGGAAGGCCTGAAGCGCCTCGAATATAGGGGATATGATTCGGCAGGTATTTGCTTTGTAAATGAGAAAGGTCAATTTTCAGTCTTTAAGAAAAGTGGAAAGTTGGAAAATCTTCAGGCCTTGATCGCCAAGGAAAAAATAATTGCCCGCTCATGCATCGGCCATACTCGTTGGGCCACTCATGGAGAAGTCAATGATGTGAACAGCCATCCTCATAACTCAGAGGATATTGCTCTCGTTCACAATGGCATTATTGAAAATGCCGAGGAAATTCGCACCGAACTCCTGGCCGAGGGAGTCCGCTTTCAGTCGGATACTGACTCGGAAGTTTTTCTTGGCATGCTGACCTTTTATACCCAAAAAAAGAAAATGGGATTGGTGGAGAGTATTGCTCAATCCTTTAAAAGAATTCGCGGGAATTCGGCGTTCGTAATTTTGAACCGCGCGACTTCTGAAATTTTTGCAGTTAAACGTGGCGCTCCCTTGGTTTGTGGAATTAATGAAATTAGTTCAGAAGTGTTAGTTTCTTCAGATCCCTATGCTCTGGTGGGAGTCGTGGATAAGCTCTATTTTCCAGAGGATGATATTATTTGCTATTTGAGTGCCGCCAATAAAAATCTTCTTCGCTTTTTTGATCTCAACCTCGTTCCTTCCAAACGCTATTTTTCAAAAAAACAAGAAATGTCTTTCAAGGCCTCTGAAAAAGGAAATTTTGAACATTTCATGCTCAAAGAGATTCATGAGCAGCCGGAATTAATGAGAGGGCTGGTTCAATTCTATTTTCATGGCGAGGGAAAAGATTCTCTTCATGGCATTACTCAGTTACGGCCAGAGAGAATTATTATTTCGGCCTGCGGTACGGCCTACTATGCCGGACTAGTCATTCGAAATTTCATAGAAACGTTTAATGGTGTTAGTTGCACGCATGAATTGGCCAGTGAGTTTAGATATCGTAAGCCTTTGGTTAATCCCAAAGATTTGGCTGTCTTTATCAGCCAATCTGGCGAAACAGCGGATACACTGGCGGCCCAAACATTGTGCAAGGAATTGCATGTCGGGACTTTGAGTATTGTGAATGTCGAAGGATCAAGTTTATATCGGCAGTGTGATCATAATCTTCTCATTCGCGCTGGAATTGAAGTGGGTGTCGCCAGCACCAAGGCCTTTACTCAACAAGTTCTCACCGGCCGTATTTTGTCCCATGTTTTAGCAGGTCATCTCAATGATAAAGAAAAAACCAACGCTCTCATTTACAAAATAAATACCTTGGCCGAAAGGGTGGATAGTTTGCTAGTCAATTCAGGTCTGATCAGGGAAGTGGCCCAGCAGTTGTACAATAAGAAAGGATTTTTCTTTACCGGCCGTGGCCCCTATTTTCCGATCGCCCTTGAAGGGGCCTTAAAGTTAAAAGAAATTGCTTATGTCCATGCTGAAGGATATGCCGCGGGCGAATTGAAGCACGGGCCTATCGCTTTGATTGACCACGAAATGGTCAATATCGCCGTCATGGGAGAAGATCTCTTCGAGAAAAGTATTTCTAATGTGCAGGAAGTGAGAGCGCGCAAAGGCATTATTGTCGTTATCGGGCCTGAGTCTCATCGCGAGGAAATTAAAAAAATTAGTGACCATGCCATTCTCTTAAACTTGGAAGGCCTCGGTGAATTTTCCCCTCTCTTTCTCAATATTGTGAATCAGCTTTTGGCCTACTATGTTGCCAAATGTAAGGGCACCGATATTGATAAGCCTCGGAATTTAGCCAAGTCAGTCACTGTAGAATAGGTGTTTAATGGTAGCGAATTCTGGACTTAATAGTGCACAGAAAAATGCCGTGGAATATTTTGATGGCCCCATGATGGTCTTGGCCGGAGCAGGTTCCGGCAAAACCAGAATGCTCGTTGCCAAAATGGCCCATCTTTTACAAGAGGCCAATGTTGGCCCTTACAAAATTATTGCCCTGACCTTTTCCAATAAGGCCGCAAGAGAAATGAGAGAAAGGGTTTCGAGACTTTGCGGAATTAATGGCCAAGCACTTACCGTAACAACCTTCCATTCGTTCTGTGCTCGCATGCTAAGAACCGAGGTGGAATATTTTGGCCTTTCAAAAAATTTTTCCATCTATGATGAGGATGAGTCAAAGGCGATTGTTAAAAGTATTCTGGGAAAATATGGAATATCTCCAAAGGAAATTTCACCCTACGATGTCTTGAGTTACATTGATGATCTAAAAAATAAGGGTGTCTATCAAGGCCGAGAAAACTTAGAGGCCTTAGGCATTGATTTGGATGACCCGTTTTTCAAATACTTTGATGAATATGAACATGAACTTCATCGTTCGAATGCTTTGGATTTTGGTGGCCTTATCACTGCAGTCTTGTGTTTATTTGAGCGCCACCCACATGTGCTAAAACGTTTTCAGCAGCGCTACGAATATATTTTGGTCGATGAATATCAAGATACCAACAGAGCGCAGTTAGAGCTTCTCAAACTCTTGGCCAGTGAGCATAAAAAAATCTGTGTCGTTGGCGATGAGGATCAGTCGATCTACTCATGGAGAGGCGCTGACATTAACAATATTCTCGATTTTGAAAAACATTTTACCAATGTCAAAATCGTGAAGCTTGAACAAAATTACCGTTCTTCAGCTCACATTATAAAGGCCGCATCGGCAGTGATCGGGAACAATGTCCTTAGAAAGGGCAAGCAACTCTGGACCGAGAATGATGAGGGTGAAAAAATCACCATCGCAGAACTTGAAACAGAAAAGGACGAAGCCAATTTTGTTCTAAGCGAATTGGAAAAAATCAGAAAGGCCGGTCAAGAAAAGTATCATGATTTTGCAATTTTTTACCGCAATAATTTTCAATCTCGACCCTTTGAAGATGTCTTACGACAAAAAAATATCCCATATCGTATTGTTGGCGGGATAAAATTTTACGATCGCAAAGAAATTAAAGATGTTTTGGCCTACCTCCGTTTAGTCGTCAACCCACAAGATTCCCTTGCTCTTTCCCGTATCATCAATATTCCTACCCGCGGAATCGGTGCCACGACTTTGAAAAAATTAGAAGATTTAGCAGGCCAACTGAATCTTTCTCTTTGGGGAGCGATTGAAAAATTGCTGGCGGGAGCTGATGACTTTGGCATTCGCCTCACACCTAAAATCAAATTGGCCTTGAAAAATTTCGCTTCTTTTTTGGGAGAATGCATTTACCTAAATGAGAAAGGCACTTCACCTAAAATAATCTTTGAAAAAGTTATTCATGAGTCGGGATATCTCGACGAGCTTAGGGCCATGCGTGATTACGAATCGGCAGCTAGAATTGAGAATATCGGCGAGTTTGGTCGTGCAATTGAAGAGTTTCAGTCCGCGACCCCAAACGCAACCCTTGCAGAATTTATCGAAGGAATTACTTTAGACACCACTCAGAACCTTGATACCGATAATCAGATGGGTGAAATCTCCCTCATGACGATCCATGGAGCAAAAGGTCTCGAGTTTCCTTTTGTTTTCGTGGTTGGTGCCGAGGAAGGCATTTTTCCCTCTTCGAAAAGTATGGAGCGTGGTCAAAATTCAGTTGAGGAAGAAAGAAGATTGTTTTACGTCGCCATGACTCGAGCGATGGAAAAACTTTTTATAACTTTTGTCAGAGGGCGTGTTTTGTGGGGCCAATTGAAATTTAACGGTCCTTCAAGGTTTTTATTTGAAGTGCCAAAGGAAAATACCATCTGGTCCCAGAACAAAAAACCCAACTCCTTGCTTGAGGATGTGGGTAAAGAGCATGGAGCTTTCGATAATTATGATTTCTCTCAAGAGGTCGATCATGAGCGTTATGTGATACATGAAAAAGCGAAAGCTCCGCCTCCTAATGTGAAGTTTCAAAAAGGAAGCAGAATAATTCACACGGTTTACGGAAAAGGAACAGTGCTCGATACGGAAGGTTTTGGTGCAGAAGAAAAGGTAATCATTATGTTTCCTGATGGTGCCAAGAAAAGATTCTTGGTAAAGTTTGCTCCGATTACGGCCGATCATAACTGACCCGCGCTTAGGATAATATGTCGAAATTGAAGATGACATTAATCGTTTCAGCCACTGGTATACTGCTGCTAGTTCTCGGCTCATTGATTTTGGTGAAAAGTAAACTTCGACCTTCATCAGTTCGTAATCTCATTGTTCAATCAGTCCAGGAGACCCTGCCTGGTGCCGAGGTGTCGCTTGGCCAAATTCAGCTAGATTTTGGGCTGAATATTTATATGCGCATCAATGATGTCAAGCTGACATCAAAAGAAAAAAAATCAGAATTGTTTGAGGCCACTAGCTGCGTGCTGAAACTTCCCCTCTGGACCGTGGTAACAGGTGGAGGAGTGGTTGAAATTTTAATGGAGAAACCTTTTGTACACTACCTAAATTTCGGTGCAACTAATAATTGGAAACTGGCACTGCAAAACCAATTATTGAGTACCCTTATCGAGCCTAAGATGGAGAAAACTACCACCGAAGTTTTCCAAACTCCTGGGACAGGTAAGAAATCAAAATTTCTCGCCAAGCTCTTAAGTCGTATTTTTGTAAATATCAAGATGGGTGATCTTAATATCGTTTATCATTTGTCCGATAATCAGTCAGGAAAAGTGCGTATCGAAAAATTCGTAATTAAGGGCCTTAATTTTGAAAGTAATACTGCCTTTGAATTGGCATCCAACGTCAGCGTGGCCCTTTCCGAGAAACAAAAAGCGCAGTTTGAATTGCTTGCAATAGGTCAGTTTAATCTTACTGAAATTTTGCAAAATTCCGTGCTCAATACCAAAGCCGTCGCCCATATTAAAAATTTTGTAATTTCTAAGACAGACATTCAAATACCAGAAATTGATGCGGAAATTGATCTTGCGATTGATAAAAACAATAATGTGCAAGCCCCTCTCGTGATTAATTTTGGCGGTAATTCGATTAGTGCGAATGTCATCGGACCTATTGGAGAACCGGCCATTGAATCCCTTAAGATGGATTTTGTTTTAGATGAGTCTTTTAATTTCTTGTCGATCAAACATGAGAATTTATTTTTTGAAAAAAGCAGATTGCATGTTGATGGAAAAGTCGTCATGCATGATAAGAAACTTTTCCCCGAATTGAAATTTGGATTAACCACGCCACTTCTGTATAAGGATGAATTTCTCACGGGGAATATTTCTCTAGGGGGGACGTTTCTAAACGGCGAATACGAGATAACCAGCATTTTTGAGGCATATGGTGGCAGTGTAAATTCGAATCTAAAAGGAAAACTCGATATCAATAATTTTCCAATAGAGATCGATAAATATTCGCCCTTTCTTTTAAAGATTTCAGGAAACAAAATGCTTCTGCCGAAGACTATCTTTCGTAAGCTGTTTGTTCACGATGCAGAGGCCGTGACATCAGCACCCGCGGAAAGTAAACTACAACCTGCTCCTTCAGACCTAAAGCCGATCGATGTCATCAAATTGCCACCGGGTGAAATTACCTGCCTTTTTGACAACGTCACTCTGGATACTTTGCCAATGCATGCCGAAGCGACGGTGACGATCAAAAATGGTGTCATTGATATTCATCATACCTTTTTGAAACATGCAGATGCTTCTGGGGCAAAGGGTCTTTTGATGTTCAATGCCGAAATCAGGCCGAAGAGCAAATCTGAAACTTCAGGAAAAATGCGGACGCAGTTAGAAGGATTTAATGTTTTAGGAATCTCGCCCTTGCTGCCTAAAATTTTTGAGGGAATAACAGGCATTTTCACAGGAACCATTTCTGGGAATTTTTCATATAATAAAAAAAAGTTAGCTTATAACTTTGCAGCAAATATCACTGGAAAAAATGGTGAGATAAAAGGAATTAACTTTCGTGAAAAAGTTCAATCTCTCGTGGATAAATCGTCTGATACGTCCTCTAAACTTGAAGATTTAGATCAGCACTTTGATACTTTAGAGTTCAAGGGTGATTTGAGTGAAGTCCAATCGAAACTCAAGAGTTTTAATTTTTCGGGTGGCCAAAATAAACTTTCGATGAAAGCTAATGGGGTCATGTTCCCTGCTGAATTAAAAACTCAAAGTGAGATGTTCGTCACTCTGTCTGATAATAAATTTAAAAAATATTTTGGGACCTCGGTTCTTCCCATGCGCCTTCGAGGCCCAGGCCTATGGCCCGCCGTCGATGATGCGTACACACTTGAGAAGTTACAAAAGAAAATACCTAAAAAAAGCGAGTGAGGGTGATGAAGGCCTCGATAGATGTAGGTTCAAATACGATTTTATTATTGCTTGGCGAATTTGATGGAAATTGGTCCACCAATAAAACGTATTCTCATGTTACTTCCTTGGGAAAAGATATCGATAAAACCAAAAAATTCTCAGAGGGTGCTCTCGAATTGTCACGAACTGCATTCAAAAATTATGCCGAGATTTTGAAAAAAAATTCAATTAAAGCTGAAGATGTTCTTGTGACTGCGACTGAGGCCTCTCGCGTTGTTGCTAATGCCGAAGATTTTTTCTTAAGTATAAAAAAAGATTTTGGTTTCAACACCACTTTGATCAGCTCTGATGGAGAAGCCTATTACACGGCTTTAGGAGTCTCAAGCTCTCTATCAAAAGCTGGTGCCGTCACTATTGTTGATATTGGTGGTGCATCATCAGAACTTATTCATGTTGAGACAGAACCACGTTTAAACGTTTGTGATTCAATCAGTCTTCCTGTGGGGTCAGTGCGCGGTACTGATTGGATGCGTGACGGTCTGTTCGAAAAAAATATTGAGCAAGTCTTCCGTTCTTTTGATTTGGGCAGTTATCAAACCAAACATATTATCTGTGTCGCTGGTAGTATGACGGCCATCGGGGCCATGCTTAAAAAGCTTACTTCCTATAGTGACGAGGCCGTCCAGGGGAGTATGTTGACCTTTCATGATTTAGTCAGACTCTATGAGCAGACAGAGAAATTGAAAATTCCACAGCTTTTGTCTCGCTTCCCATTCCTCGGAAAACGGGCCGAAACAATTCGTGCTGGTTTAAAAGTGGGAATTAGTATTGGTCAAAAGCTTGGAGTTGAGACGTTTGAAATTTCTACTTTTGGCCTAAGGCATGGTACACTGATTGCAGGAAGCATTGAGGAGAAATATGTCATCCGCAGATTCAACTGACGACGTTGTGGCCTTGAAGGCGAATACTGTGATCTTTTGTGAAGGCGAACCTTCCACCTACATGTACATTATTAAGAGAGGGAAGATTCGAATAGTAAAAGAAGACAAGGATACTCTCATTCCAATTTCATTACTGAAGTCTCAAGAGTTTGTCGGCGAACTCAGCATCTTTGATGACGCTCCTAGAAGTGCCTCAGCTATTGCAGTTGAGGATTCAGAAGTTGTCATGATTACCAAAAAAGACATAAGGAAGATGCTTGCGAGTTGTCCAGAATGGGTTTCAAGCATTTTAGATACTCTCTGTGACAGATTAAAAGATTCAGCGGATATTTTGAGGCAGCATCATATTGTTGATGATCTAGATGAGGATGTTGAGCCACTCTCTGCCGAACGGCTTGCTAAATATCTAAAGATGATCCAAGAATACAAAAAACGCAAAGGTCTCCACTAGGAGAATTTGCCTCGCGTTGCTCGTTGTGAAGCAATCTCCAAAACCTTGGCCCGTGCTCGGGCAGCTAAGTCTTTTTCATTGCTATAGCTGGTGATCATGATTTGGTAGGCCTGTTCCGCAAATTCTCTCGGCAAGGATGATAAAAATTTCTTCTGCACATTGGCCGCAAGTCCCTTGAGTGCCATTCCGAAAATGGCGGGTTTGATGGCGCCTGCCAAGCGTACCAATTCTTGCTCTGGGAGATTCTGAATATCAAAAAAGGAAATACTTTTTGAATGCAGTTCTTCGGCCAGAATTGGATTTTTTATGCGAATGAGTTTTAAGATCTTTTCCTTTTCCGACGAATCCATGAGTTGCAACATCTCAATAATTTGCGCCCGACCATTAATAAATACTGATGCCGCTGGATTGTTATTTTTCATACGTTAGCCTCACCCATTCATGCGAACTTTTTCTTTTGCAAATTTTTGTTGAGAGTTATTAATTGTATTGGCCTGTGATTCATTCATTTGTTGTAGCTGGTTTTCATGTGTCACCTTAAGTTCAGCCACACGATCTTCATGCGCCTTTCTGATATTTTCCAATTCCTGATCCAGCCTGGTTTTTTCACTGACGTAAACCTCATCATGCCGCTTTCTCGCTTCAATCAACTTATATTCAAGATCAGACTTCATATCTTCAGATTTTTTTTCAAAATCTTTTTTCAACTGCGCCAAGATTTTATCCTGGCCCTCGAGCTCTTTTCTTATGTTTTTATTCCCTTCAGTTTGTATTTGCTTAATTTCAGACTTAGTGCGACTTTGCTCTGCTTCTTTGAACTGTTGAAGTTGAACCGATGAAATATCTGACATTTTTTGTCCCGTTATGCTCTTTCTTTTGCTCAGAGACCATTCTCCGTCTATTATGTTACGAAGAGTGAAGCGATCGACACAAGGAGGCAAAAAGTGTCGCGAAGCTTCCAATGTGTTGAAATAGCGTTTTAAACCATGTGAGATTAATGGAAAAAGTTAAGGCCAGCATCCATATTGATCCAGCGACCTCAAAGAATTTTTTTGAGTGGGCCTGTATCAACCTACAAAGTGTTACTTGGCAAGGCCATTTTCAAGATGATTTTCTGGAATTTTGGATGTCGCTGTTTGAAAACGCTGAGATTCCCATTATTTTCAAACGACTTCAGATTTTAATTTCTCATACTAAAATCGGCCCGCTTTATACCTGGTTTGTATGGTTGCGTTCAAAGTTTCTGATTTATTGTTTTGTTCACAAAGATCTGACACTCTTGGAACTTTCACATTTATCGAAGATTCCAATGTCCACCATTGTCTTTGATCTTCGCCTTCTTCTCATAAAAGTTTTCCCTACGAAAGATGATCAAATTACAGAGTTGCTGCATTTTCCTCACATGGCCTCGGATAAAGCGCATTTAAGATTTTGCGATTTTGCTCAGCTAGGAATTGCAGAGGAACAACTTTGGGGAGTGCTCACAGATGATCCAATGACCTCGTTGGAGATTACTCTATATCCTGAATGGGAAACTATTTTTAAGAGTATTAAGGCCAAGACCAAAAAAGAACTTGATCATGATGTTCGTAAAAAATTTTCAGAAAGTTTTTTTGTAAAATATCTTGTTCACCTCATCATCATAAGCATCGTCGGAAGCATCATTATTTTCCTCTTTCAATATTTAAGTAAATATAACGAATTGGTTTTGGCTGAACAATTCGAGGTCTATGAACCACAATTTACATGGCTCGATAAGGGTTTAGTGTACAAAGAAAAGTCCAATATCTCTGGCAAAGATAACATAAAAAATACCTTTGATGAGATCGAGCAAATTACCTCACGTGAACTTGAAACGTATAAGAGTCCCGAGGAAGAACGCTTTGAAACTGAATCAGAAGTTGTGCTCACTTCTTGGGATTCCATTCCCAAAGAAATTGAAGAGTCAGACGCCAATGATCCGCAAGCCCATGTTGGTGGTTTTCGTGATGTGAGCACCGGCAGTAAAAAGATTTTTCGTGTCATGATGAAATCAGTAATTCCATTGGCAACGCGTGATGAAATCAACAAGCTCGTGGCCCAATATCATGTGGATAAGGGTGATAAATACGACATGGGAAAATTTGTCCCCGGGGGCGTTTACTTCAATCTTTTTGTGCCTAAAGAATACACCAAAGAATTTTTGGCCCAAGTTTTCGAAATCGGTGAATCGGTTCTTTATGAATCCAAAACAGCGATCCCAAATCCTCCCGGCAAGATCCGAATTTTGCTTTGGATAAAAAGCATTTAAATTGATTAGTCCTTAGAGGCTTCGAGTGAAAGCGAGAGAACTTTGTCTCCCTGGGAAATCTTATCAAGAATCTCTTCGCCTTGAATGACGTGACCAAAGACGGTGTACTTGCCATCAAGTTGCGAAAGGGTGGACAGGCTTATGTAAAATTGTGAATCGGCACTATCATTATCGTTGTCCGTTCTGGCCATGCCCACGGTGCCTCTGATGTGCTGAATGGAGTTGAATTCGCTCTTAAGCCTTTGTCCTGATCCTCCACTGCCTGTGTTGGTCGGGTCACCAGTCTGAATAATAAAATTTGGAACCACCCTATTAAAAGGCAGTCCATCATAAAATCCCTGGGCCACGAGAGTGGTAAAACGCTTCACTGTGTTAGGAGCTTCTTGGTAATAAAATTTGATTTTCACATTGCCATGAATGGTTTTTAAGACGGCAACTTGCTGGGTATTACCATCTGGATTGTTGAGCTGGTCAGCAGATGCACCATTTTTCTCCTCAGAGTTTTGAGTGCAGGAAATAACTATTGTGAGAAAAATGGCCCAAATAAACTTCATATATACCACTATAAGGGGAACGAGCTTTTGTGAGTATTATTTTTTTTTCTTTAAATTAGTATTGACAATAGCTTGCCACTTAAATAAATTGGCCCTCACCTTAAAATTTAGGTTTTTGTGGGGATGTAGCTCAGTTGGGAGAGCATCTGCCTTGCACGCAGAGGGTCGCAGGTTCGATCCCTGTCATCTCCACCAAAAGATAATTTTTTGCTCTTTTAAAATTTATAATAGAAAAAAGATTGCCGTCTTAATCGACGGTAACAAAGACGAGAAGAGACCAAGAAAAAGTCTGGTGTAACAGATGCTAGGGATTTTGTTGAAGCTGTATTCAGTTGAAGTTGACCCT
>JAHFAA010000242.1 GCA_023250775.1 Bdellovibrionales bacterium | reverse complement strand
TAGCTATATTAACACTTTGGAAGCCATCGGTTTTAGTGATTCGAGAACACTTCTTGTATGTGTCGGTTTATGTAGTAGTTTAACTTTGGAGGCAGTTGTAAGGTTAAAAAATCTAGAGGATTTATATGCAGAAGATATTCTCGGTCTTCCTGTGCCAGATGACGAGAGGTATTTTGACTCTATTGCACGACGGGTATTTGTGTTAAATTGCGTACATCCCGTTTTTGAAGCATTGTATGACTCTGTCAGGGAAAATCTATTAGATCGTTCTGGTGCTGTCTTAATTGAAGAAACAATTTTCCCAGCGATATGGAATGATAATATCTATATTGTAGATCCATCTGCAAGACTGCAGATTCAGTGTGAAATCGATGCGCTTGTGGGATTGGCCTTTGGTATTACGCCTGAATTATTGAAATCTTTGTATTGTCAGCTTTTTCCAGTGATGGAGAAATATGATCGAGGGAACGGTGTTAATAGATTGCGGCTTATCAAAGAAGCCTCTGAGCATTTTCAAGAGAGAGGCTGGTAATGCATGAAACATTAGTCCCCAGCGTACTAGGTCAACATATTAAAGAAAATGTCATTAGTTATCTTCGGACGACTTTTAATATTAAGAATACTGGCTTTGCAGAAAACTTTGAAAAACATATTCGTTCTGAGAATGGTCTATTCAAAGGCCCGTATGTCGACATTAAATTACCATTTAAGGCGGCGAGTTCACTTCCTGCTGAGCTTCTTGATATTAAACCTCAATTTTGCCCCTTTGAGCATCAGGTTCAGGCCTTTCGACGAATTACTTCAAAAAATAAAGATCCTCAAAATACTCTGGTTGTCACCGGAACTGGTTCTGGTAAGACGGAATGTTTTTTGATTCCTGCTCTAGATCACTGTGTTCGAAATCACTCTAGGCCTGGGATCAAGGTTATTATTCTTTATCCAATGAATGCTCTTGCCTTTGACCAAGCAAGACGTATTGGTGAAATGATCTATGACTATCCTGAACTAAAAAATAAGGTGACAGCAGGAATTCTTGTTGGTGAAGATCACGACGGAGAAGAAAAAAGAGTGAGTCATAAACAAATGACTCCACCTTTTCATATTATTGATGACCGGAATGCCATTATACAAAATCCTCCTGATATTCTTCTCACGAACTATAAGATGCTCGACAACCTTCTCATGAAGCCAAATTTCAAAGGGCTTTGGGAAGGGGCCATAGGAGAGGATTCATCTGTTCAATATCTTGTTCTCGACGAAATGCATACTTACGATGGAGCACAAGGGGCAGACGTTGCACTTCTTATTAGAAGATTAAAAGCGAAACTCGCTTTCAAGAGGATCACCTGCATTGGAACTTCTGCGACTCTCTCTTCAGACTCAGATGGGACAGAGGTTTTAAAGACTTTTGCCCATCGTTTGTTTGGTGAGGACTTTGAAACAGAATCTATTATTAGAGAAACAAGAAAGACGGTGGATGAAGTATTTAGTCTTCCTGTGAAATATTCAGACGTTCCAAAAGATTCGAAAGAACTAACATTTGAAGAGCATAAAAATATTAAGAAATTTGTATCTGCTATGTCTCATCAGTGGTTCAAGCGCGATCTTGATAGTAAAGACCTTGGCGTTGCTATTCTCTCACACAAGATAACCAGAACGATTTTAGAATGCCTTGAAGGAAAACCACTTCCACAAAATGAGCTGTTGAAAAAGCTGAAGGCCAAAGATTTTAATATCTCATCTCCAATTTTAGATAGTTTTCTTGCCCTGCTTGCTCATGCAACAAGCGAAGTTACCTTTAACGACAAAATACGAACGGTTCCTCTCTTCTTTTGTAGGGTTCAGCTCTGGATTCGGGAAATGAGAAGACTTCTTGCAAATCTCAATTGTAGTAACCCAGGCTTTAAATGGTTCGATGAGATCAAGCTTCAAAATGAGGGGTACTACCTTCCGCCTGTTTACTGCGAAGAATGTGGGGAGCAAGGATATCTAGTTGCTTTAAAAGACGATGTCTTTATACGAGATGTAATGACGATCTATGAGCAATACGCTGAGAAGACTAAAAATATTCGCTATCTTTTTCCCTGGCGAGATGAACTTGGAACGGCCGACGAAATTCTGCATAAAAAGAAAATCAAGATTTGTCCAGAATGTGGAATAACTGAATATGATTATGATCCTGGTGCAATAAAGCATGAAAAGTGTCCTTTATGCTTACATAATTGGGAATATTTTAAAGTTCACGACTGCCTATCAAAGGAAAAGAAGAGAGATAAACGTCAATGCCCATCGTGCGAGACGACAAATAGCTTAAGGCTTCTTGCAAGTCGTGCTACGACGATGGCCAGTATCGTCAACGGTCAGATTTTCTTATCTAAGATCAATCCTAGGTACTCAAAGCGTCTTCTAGTATTCTCTGACTCTGTTCAAGATGCCTCGCATAGAGCAGGTTATTTTAATGCCAGGACATTTAGATTTAATTTTAGAACGGCGGTTCAATCGTTTTTAGAGCAGACCAAAGGTGATCTTGACCTTTTAAAATCCATTGAGCCATTTTGGAATTACTGGGTAGCCATTCTTGGAGAAAAAAAAGCCACGGCTACTTTTACGCCAAGCGATTTAATGATCATGGATGAGTACGACCTCTATATGGACGGGAAAGATAAGAACTTTGTTAAAATTTTAAAAGAGAGGTTACTGTGGGAATTTTATTTAGAGTTTAGTCTTAGGTCACAAGTTGGCCGTACTCTAGAAAAAACCGGATCATCTGCTGTGTATATTGCGGTTCAAGACATTGCACCTTCGTTAAATGAAATCTTTGAAAAACTTCAAGAGGACTACCTTCATATTCGCGATGTGAAGTATGAGGGCTTTGAACGCTATTTTTTAGGCATTATGGAGCGCTCTTTGACAAGAGGGGCAATTGCTTTTGATTTCTTTGATAAATATCGACAAAAAGAATCTGCATGGGAGCTAGATAAAAAAACATATCCTTGGATTAGCAAACTTCCAAAGGGATATCTTGATGGAAGTGAGGTCGGGGCGCTGCCTAAATTCATAAGTGCAAATCCTCTTGGAGTTATTTTTGATTTTGCGGGTGCTATCGAGCATGGCGATAGTTGGTATAGCTATTGGTATAAAAAGAATTTTCAAAAAGATGTCACCTTCGATCGGAGTGAAATTCTAGAAATAAATAGGGAGATTTTCGATTACCTGACAAAAAAGGGAATTTTAAATAGGGTTAATGGGAAATTGAGTCTGCCCAATTACGGTTTTAGCCCAGACAAAGTTCGCTTAACAAAAGATATTTCAACTCTTGTGTGCAACCACTGCGCCCATAAGGTCGTTGTCCCACATCATGAACTAAAAATATATCAGGGCCTCGGCTGCGTCATCACTCATTGCAAAGGATATTATAACGATAAAATAAAGCTTAACTCTTCATTTTACCAAGATATCTATAAATCCGGCGATGTTGAGAGAATCTTTGCTTCAGAGCACACAGGGCTTCTTGGACGTAAAAGACGAGAACTCATTGAGACGGAATTTAAAGAGAGCGATGAAAGCAAACGCCGTCCCGATTCTATCAATCTTCTTTCTTGTACGCCGACTCTTGAAATGGGTATCGATATTGGGGATCTTTCGGCAACAGTGGTGGCCTCTCTACCACCAACGGCCTCAAATTATCAGCAGCAGATAGGTCGTGCGGGAAGACAGACTGGATCGGCCTTGGTTGTCAGCTTGGCCCAATCCCGGCCTCGGGATCTTTTGTTTTATCGTTTTCCAGAAGAGCTTATTATCGGAAATATCCAGCCGCCCGGGTGCTTCCTTGATGCTCCAGACATTTTGAAGAGACAGTTTTGTGCTTTTATTCTTGATCAGCGCTACCCCGTGCTTTTTAAAGGAATTAATTCTCCAAAAGTCGATTGGCTTATCGAAGAAGCAAGAAAATCAAATTCAGATGGTTTTATTGTAAGAATGAAAAAACTTTTAGGCCAAGAGGGTAAGGAATTGCTTAACAGTTTCAAGGAGCAATTTGCCAAAAAAGAGATTGCGTCTGAAACATGGCGAGAAATTCAGGCTACTTTCATGCTTGAAACTGATGGTGAAAGTGCATTTTTGCAAAGGCTCGTGCACTCAATCAGTGAATACGATCGCGAGAAAGGTGATCTTAATCGCACCAGGGGAGATCTTGAGGCCAAGATCAAAGAAATTGAGGAAAAAGCAAATAAAGGCGGAACTCTCACTGAGGAAGAAAATGATAATTTGAAAGAACTCAGACGTGAACAGGCCTCTTTGTTTGGACAACTTGATCTAATTGGTGGGAAATCGGGCTTTTTTGAGTTTTTAACTCATCGTGGATTCCTGCCAAACTATGCCTTTCAAGAAGACAATATCGAGCTGGTAGGGATGATTTTGGACAGAAGCAAAGGAAAGGATCAAGAAAAACCATTAGTTCGTTATAAGGAAAGCTTCGATCGGCCGGCAAAGATGGGCCTTCGTGAGCTGGCTCCTTTTAACACCTTTTATGGCGGAGGATTTAAATTGGAAATCAATCAAATTGATGTTGGCGGAAATACCAAACCTCACATTGAGGATTGGCGCGCCTGTCGAAATTGTGGATGTCTTGAGCGTGTTTTTGGAGAAGAAAAACCGGCCGCTGGATGTCCTAAATGTGGCGATAGTATGTGGGCCGATAACGGACAAAAGAAGAAAATGTTGAAGTTTCAGAGGGCCATAGCTGTAGCCGATGCCTATAACGCCCATATTTCCGATGATGCCGAAGATAGACAGCGCCAATTTTTTAAGGTTCGTCCTTTCTTAAGAGAAATAAATTTTGGCTCAGAGGAACTGGTGCGGGCCGATAAAATATTGATTGGAGGAGAAGAGCTTCCAGGTGGTTTCCATATTTGCACTTCATGTGGACGTGTGGCCAAGCCTCACCCAGAAAAGGGATTTGATATTAAGCACACGATGAGTTGTCGTTTTGCTAAGACGACGACTTCACCTGAAAAGAAATCTAAACTTCCTGAAGATAAACCGATTTTGCTTTATAGAGAGCTTAAGTCGGAAGGTATTCGGCTTCTATTGCCTGTGTCTGATAATGATGGTGATGCAAGAACGGCTTCAATTAAGGCCTCCATCATGCTTGGCTTTATAAAAAATTTGGCGGTCGGCCAATGCATCTTGAGATTTCAGAGCAAAAAATCATTGAGAATGCCGATGAGGAATCGTCAAAGCGATTTCTAGTACTCTTCGACTCTGTTCCTGGTGGAACAGGTTTCCTGCGAGAATTGTGGTGTAAAGATTCTTTTTTTGATGTCATAAAGATGGCCCAGAAAGTCCTCATTGATTGCTCTTGCCAAAAATCTCCTGATCTCGATGGATGCCCGCGATGTATTCTTGCAGGTGCTTCTCAATATGATTACCCGTTAATCTCTAGAAAAGAAGGGATAAAATATCTTGAAGAAATCATCAAGCACCAAGATGGAATGGAAATTGTTCATGGTGGTTTGGATGAAGTTGACGTTAGCTCGTTCTTGGATAGTGAGCTTGAGTATAAATTTTTAAATATCATCAAAAATCTGAAAAGCGATGCTTATGCAAAACTGCTACAACATCAAGGCATCGCAATTGATGAGCTAAAAGCTTCGCCCAATATTGCCGATGGTATTGCATTGAAATTAACCAAGAATGGGACGAGCGTTAAGTACAAGATGACGTTTCAGAAGACGCTCAATGAAGGTGAGAGAGGAACACGTGTAGATTTTTATTTTGAGGCCGTCGGAACGACTGCGAAACCAATTGCCCTTTATCTTGATGGATACAAATATCATGCTGGCAAAAGCTCAAAAGACCAGATGGAAAAAGATTTTGTTAAGCGAGAAGCACTTGTTAATGGAGATGGCGTCGCAAAACATGGTGTTTGGGTTCTAACCTGGGGAGATATTGATTCCTACATCAAGGGGGCCACTGGCTTTCGAGAATATCTTGGATTGAAGAACTCACATCACAATTTTTTAGGCTCGAACTCGCTGGCCCAGTTTTTTGAGTACCTTTTTATAAATGTTGAACCGAAACGGACTGTTGACATAAAAAATGAATTACTTAAAGAGACATTATTGAAGAAAAAACAGCTTCATGATCCATCAGTGATCGAAGGTCTGAAGGGCGTTAGCCTTTCTGCCGGCTTATCAGGCAGGGT
>JAHFAA010000241.1 GCA_023250775.1 Bdellovibrionales bacterium | reverse complement strand
CAGTTCTTTTTATCATCTGGAGAAAGATCAAAAAGCCCATGCACAATTCCTTTCAAACGACAGTTATTCATATTGGCCAGAAAGCGTGAGTCGAAGGCATTGCGTTTTAAATAGGCATCAAAATAAATGGTGTTATTAAAAGTTGATTCCAGTGCTTCCTTAAAATTTGAAAGAACTATTTCTTCGATAATCTGGTTCAGCTTTTCTTTTTCATCCTCTGTAGGTTCAGCACTGGCCGCAAATTCGTCCACGGGATTCTTTGGAGTAAAGCAGCTACAAAAATCAGAGTCCTGTTCGTCTGCATTATGTATTGTGCGTGCATAAAAGGCCTTTCCACATTCTCGTGGATCAGAAGGTATAAGTGCTTCGAGAGCAGGTGTTAGAGACGGGGTAATAGATGGATTTGGACATTCTGCAAATGCCAAGGAGATACTAAAAATTAATATGATAAAGAGAATTACTTTTGCCACTTAAAGAATATCGGCAAAAGGGAAAACAAGATTAAATGAATTTAAGAGAGAGGCCTAATTCACCGTTATTTCTGGGTTGCCCCAATCACAACACGGCAGTTTTCCCAATCGTAGCCAGCGGTTTCTAATATTTTTAGGATTTTCCTGGCGTCGAAGCGATATTCAGAGGGAAGCCTACCAATGGATTCCCCAACAGCAATCCCGGCAGAGCAAAAAGGTATTGTATTGGGTACCCAATGGCCGAGCTTGAAAAAATATTCAAAGGCCTCGATATCATTCTCGTTCTCTTCCCCAATTGTATGAGTTAAAACATTTTCTTCTTCTTTAAAAAATCCGCTCAAAAAACCCACCTGATAGTTCGCTCCCAGGGCTACCATCTCTTTGGCAAGGTCAAAATTTCTGTTATCTAAGGCAAGAAGGAGCATTGAATATTGTTGCCCTCCCGAAGTGGCATAAACACGATTCAAATTGGCACCATTATCAACTAGAAGCTTTAAGAGTTTTTTGTCCCAGTCTGTAAATGGGATGGGCCTTTGATCTTCATCGTCTTCCCATCGGTGGAATTGGGTTTTCGCTATTGCTGACAAAAAAGATGACCTCTCAACAACAACGTCAGCATTCATTCCCTGGGAAATAAGAAGCTTGATGTTTGAATAAATTTTTTCACGATCCTTTTCGATCTGAATATCACCTAGTAAGTCTACGAGCTGGTCTCGTGACGGATCCCACTTCCCCGCCATAACCGGCATCGCAAACACCAAAACCAACAGAGCAACAAGAATAAATTTCATCATAAAAAACCTCAGAGTATACGAGGGTTTTTATATGAATCTGGAATAGTTTGCAAGGGGGCCAGTAAAGAAGTGCGCCGGGTGGAAAAGATTATATACCTATCCACATCCTTTCTAATTGCAGCATTATGTCCTTCAATTTCAGATAGTTAGGTCTGATAGAGGGGCCTAGTCTTTTCAGAATAAGATGGTTTGTTCTGTGCTGTTTGGACGAAACCGCTGTTTAAATTGTTGTGAAAGCTAATATTCGTTTTATAATCATTTTATGATTCATAAAAAATATGTTTATTTAGCTCTGTGCGGGTTTATGTTTCTCTTTCAGGCGTGGGGTGCTTCTATTCCCACCTACGCCACAATAAAAAAATGTAAGTGCATTGAAAACGGGCAGGCACATTTTTTTAAGGATCTAAAAAATAAATCAGAAATTCAGATTTTAAAGGGGAGCTGTACCTGCCAGGGCAAAAAGAAAAATGTTACCACTATTTGTGCAAGTCATGATCAAATCCCAAAAGCGCTCATGGCTTGCGCCTTGGATTCTAGCGTCACCGCAGATCAGACAGTGGAAGAAACATCACCACAACCATCAACCACCTCAACTCCGAACAATGACTCACAAAATCGTTAAAATTTTCTTTTGCATTCTCGTGTTGAGCGGTGCTGCTGTCTGGGCCAATGTCAGAGTGCGTTGGGTGGAGGCGCAAGGTTTTCCCTATCTGATTAAATACAGTGACCATGATGTGATTTCGAAATACTGCTATGGCGAAATAGAAGATGTGTTAACCGAAAAAAAAATGGAAATTCTTTGCCGCTCTATTCTGGAAAGTCGATGCCCTGAGGCCAATGATTGCTACGCAAAACGAGCTGTAGATGGAGTAATTCCGTAAGTGAAAATTCAATTGTTGATCGTCACCTCTTCTTTTGTTTCTCTCGTGGCCTTGGCCGATTCGTGGACCTATCAGCTAAAAGATGAAAAATTAAACGGGATTACTCTGGCAAATTACAAAGATGATCAAGGCCAGGAACATTTCAAAGTCGGTCATTTTATTGGCCCAAAAGCGATTGAAAAAGAAAGTGTTACGAAAGCGGAATTTTCTTATCTCGTCCAATATGGTGAGCGCCTGAAAAAAGATTTAACTTTTTTCCCAGATGCCCTCAATTGTGAAAAAAACTTACTTGTTATAACAAATTATGCCACCAAAATTTGCTATCGCCTCAATGAGCAAACACGAAAGGATTTTTTCGAATGGCATGAATATGTGCATAATTTTATTCTGGGCAAGGAAGAAAAAGAAAATTTGATTCTTAGACGTTATCTCAAGAATAAATAGCCCAAATGCATCACCATATTGTAATCCTTAAGCCTGGAGGATTTCTTTAGGAATCCAACGTTCTTGAAAAGTTATGCCATTTACTTAGCAAAACTTACCATGAATAACGGCCTTGATTAACGACGTGCAAATTTAAAATTAAGAAAAGAAACTAAATGCGTTTAGGATGCTTTGGATTCAACGGTCATCAGCTCAAGGATACTTGGGTCTTTTTCAATCAGGTCGAGTAGGCGTCTGGCAGACTTGGAAGCATTTCTGTTTCCTTGTTCCCAGTGCCGGATGGCCGAGGCCGACTCGCCAAAAATTTTAGCAAAGGCAGGTTGGCTAAGTCCCAGGTCCGCTCTGATCTTTTTGATCTCTCCTTTTGAGTATTGAGGAGGTTCTTCAATCAAGGCCACCAGCTTTTCAGCAAGAGGCCGCTCACTTCTGGTGTATTCAACCGCCTGCTTGGCAGATTTTAACAACAGCTTCTCAAAATTTTCTTTGGTTACTTTTTCACGTTTGGTTGCCATGCCTTCAACTCCTTTGCCATTTCTTTTAACGCGTTTTTCCCTGCCTCTGAAATATTTCCCACCTTGGATTTTGAATAAATCATCACCAAGAAGGTTCGCTTCGGTCTGGGACAATCCAAATAAATCACCCGAGCTGATCCACTTTTTCCTCGTCCCTCGCTTTTGAAAGCGATACGGACTTTGGTGAATCCCCCTGTGCCCTGAATAATATCTCGGGACGTGGGCGACTTTTTGATATCTCGTAGAACCTCTTGTTCAATGTCGATCAAAAGATCGGCCGGATTCTTAAAAACCTTGATCTCATCTGCAAATTCATCCGTTTGTATAAAAACCCTTTCCATCTTTCTCCTTAAAGATGTACTACATTGTAGCATATATCTCAATGTAGTACAAGTAACATGTAAACAGAGTGTAATCAAATAGTTACAAACTTGAGGTCACAATTTGTGACCTCAAGTTTGTTCAGTCTTTTTGTTTGCAATGCCTATCTTTTTTCGGTTTGGCGCCAAGATAGGAGTCACCTGTTCCTCGTAATCATCAAGACGTTCAAAGACAATTTTGAACATCATGTTGGTGCTGTGTTCAAGCTTATCCACTCTGTCTTTTAACTCCTTCTCAAGCATCAAAAAGCTTCTCAGTCTTGTGAAGATTCTCATGATTGAGATATTCACCTGAATCGCCTGTTTACTATTTAAAACAGTAGAGAGCATGGCGACGCCGTTCTCGGTAAAGACATTTGGCAAATATCTTTGACCACCATAGTTCGAATGAAAATCCTTGTGACTATTACCTTCAGCTTGAGTCAATTGGAACATGAAATCTTCGGGGAAGCGTTCGAGGTTTCGTTTGACTGCTTGGTTAAGGGCCTTGGTTTTTACTCCGTAAAGTTCGGCCAAATCACTATCAAGCATCACGTTCTGCCCTCGGACCACATAGATCATCTTTTCAATTTTAGAAATCACAACATTCTGATTCATGCTTCCTCCCACTGGCGAATCTCATGAGAGATATCGTTAATGGGAACAGTCCACCAGTATCTTCATTTTGTCGGGCCTGTTTGTTTCACATTTGAAATCATGTGAGCGATCTTCCAAGCGAATTTGAGTGAGTCTTATGTACTTAAACCAAGTGGAGAGTGAGTAGTGTACTTTTCCTATCCTGCGTCCATGCCAATACAAAGAGGTGAACGACATCTCCTGCAATTCTGGATCACAAAGCAATGAACGGAGGTCTTGAATCTCAGTGAATGTCAGTTGCAAGGGCCGAACTTTAGGGCAGCTTGGAAGATCACATTATTGCAAAGCTCGTTGCGGGATTTAGGCCCGAAGAGATTAATGCCGCCGAAGCCTTTACCTTGAAAATGATATTTTTCGCGAGATCACGTTGAATACCTCACTTTGGATACCAAAAATTAAAGGTCGCAATTTGCGATCTTTAATTTTCTTCTGCTTTAAAAGCAGATATTTAGGGCAATTTTAAAGTGGCAAATTGTGACATTAGTTCTTACCTTTGTTCTTTAAGACCTATTTTAGGGCGATTTTCGGGTAAGTGTGGTGTGATGTTTTCTTCTATTGAGTCCAGTCGCTCAAAGACGATCTTAAACATTTTATTGGTGTTACTTTCCAGTTTGTCGATACGCTCATTAAGATTTTTTTCTAACATGAAAAAACTTCTTAATTTCGTAAAAATTCGCATGAT
The DNA here is from genome assembly GCA_023250775.1 of Bdellovibrionales bacterium. Taxonomy (GTDB): domain Bacteria; phylum Bdellovibrionota; class Bacteriovoracia; order Bacteriovoracales; family Bacteriovoracaceae; genus GWA2-49-15. Next base: position 1,408 of record JAHFAA010000241.1, on the reverse strand, counting down.
AGAGATGTTTACTAGGATGGCGTGTTCACTATTTAACACGCTAGAAAGCATGGCAACTCCTTGCTCTGTGAAAGCAAACGGCGGGATTCTGAGTCCCATTTTTTCTCGATTGGAGGTGCCAAATTGGTACCTCCAATTTTCCAACTCTTCCTTTGTCAGCTCAAACATAAAATCTTCAGGAAATCTTTGAATATTTCGTCGAACGGCCCTTTTTAAGGCCTTCGTCTCAACTCTGTACAGTTCCGCCAAATCTGAATCCAGCATGACCTTCTGCCCTCGGATCACATAGATCATTTTTTCAATTTTAGAAATCACAACATTCTGATTCATGCTCCCTCCCGCTAGCGAATCTCATCAGGGATATCGTTAATAGGAACAGTTCGCCAGTATCTTCATTTTGCCGGGTCGGTTTGTTTCGCATTTGAATCAGTGTGAGCGATCAACTAAAAAAGATTTTTTTGGTGCAATACGAATCAGTAAATTTGGAAAAGGCCATGCCCGTGATGATGGAAATTATGCGCAAGGTCCTTCACTGAAATTTTATAATTTTGCAAAAAGGCCACATGTAAGGCCGGTAAGTCAGCGAGGAGTGGATTTCTTCCTTGCTCATACTCTTTTGCATTCGTAACCAAATCACCATTGGCGTCGCCGCTTGGATCAAGGGTCATTGGGCCGGGGGCGGAGAACTCACCCCGAGTATCGCTATTCGTCGGGTCGTTGCCGCCACTTTGGGATTTGAACGAACAGGCACTCATGCTTGTTAAACTGATCAGCACGAGCATCGGAATCATTTTGAACATTTTAATTTTGCACCTCCAAAAATATTTCGCAATTTGTGGAGGCAATAATTGGCCGATATGAAATCTGCCTGGCGATAAAATCCCACCGTGCATAGAAAATTACTCACCACGGTGAATAACTATGCACGGTGAATAACTCATCGTACATATATCTTATGCGCTATTACAGGAGTCTCATTTTAATAAAAGAGCAATATATCCTTTGCCAATTTTTTCAAAGTTTTCCATTTTTTCTTTTAAAGCTGACAAGCGTTGATCCAACTTAGAGACCTGTGCGTTGACAAGTGATATCAAATCGATAGGGATGCTCAGCTTTATAGCTTCTTCTTTGAAAATATTATCCATAACAAATACATTATAACATTCCCAAAACTCTTTTTCTGTCATCTTACGGCTGAGATCTGATGTCTGAATTTTATAGTTATAGTTACTGCTATTTTTGCTTAAGGGGGCGAGGATATCGCACGAAAAAAAATGTGTGAGAAGGACATGCGCCTGATGCCTGAACGATATTTCTATACCTGTCATCCAGTTTGAACTCCATGAGCAGGTAAAGGAAGCTCCTTTTGCATTATTTTTTGCTATGATGAAAGTATCGCAAAGTAAAG
>JAHFAA010000240.1 GCA_023250775.1 Bdellovibrionales bacterium | reverse complement strand
AAGTTTTTGCAAAAAATCATTCTCTCTTTTAGAAGTGGATATAAGAACGTTGCCGCCATAATACAAAGGGCTGGATAGACCGGGAGCAAGTAATGTGAGTACTTCCATTTCATCAGCGATAAGCACAGGGCCATACTGCCAAAGGCGATCATAGAAAACTTGGTGGCCTGTGAATAAGGTCGTTTTGTTATTCCAAGACAGGCCAAGACAAGCCAAGGCCCAGAATATATTGCAAGATGAGTAAAATACGAAAAAAATTCAAATTCTTGCTGCCCGCGGGCGTTAACAATCGTAGAAAAAAATTGGCGTTCAAACCATTGTTGAAAAATGGCAAAATCTCCGTGAATCCATAAGGCGAAAGGCCAAAGTGCAAAAATCAGCAACGAGGAAAGAATTGCGGCCCATGCTTTCACATCTAAGAAAAACTCTCTGAGATTTTTTTCCAAGATCACAAAGATAAAAATCGCCAAGAGGATAAATACGGCGGGGATACCTTTCAGTAGCAAGGCAAGGCCGAGGATCAGACTGAATTTAATGTAATGACTCGTTCTTCTTGTTTCAGTGATGCGTAGAAAATAATAAAAACATAAAACGAAACAGCAACTTAAAGGAATATCCAAATTAGGGAAACGCACTTTTTTGATCATAAAAGGCATTGCGGCAAGCAGAAACGTAGCGATAAAAGCAAAGTTTTCGTTGTAAAAACGTTTGGCGAACTTAAAGGTACTCCACAGGAGGACAAGTCCCCAAAATCCAGCAAACAACCTCGCCGTTAAAAACGATGAACCTGCGAGCAAAAAAAAGAATCCTTCGATGATGAAATAAAATGGCGGATGTTCTGCAAATTTTGGATAAACAGTTTCTGACATAAAAGGAATAAGCCAGTGCCCTTTAGCTGCGGCATTTTTCCCCAGAGCGGCATATAAATAGCCATCATGAAAAAAACCTGGGACATAGACATGTTGCCAGTAAAGGACCGAACCTAAGAGTAAAATAATTGTGAGTGGAGAAAAAAATGTAATTTCTCGTTTCTCAAGATCAAGAATGATTGATTTCAAAGCTCTCATCTGGTGGTCTTTAATTTAACGGCTTCAACCCACTCCCAATGAGATTGGTACCAATCCAGAGTTTTCATTAATCCGACTTCAAATGTAACTTTTGGCGACCAACCCAACTCTTTCTTGGCCTTGGAAAAATTCATGGCATATCTGAAATCATGCCCAAGACGATCTGTGACGAACTGTATCTGATCCTCGCTTTTACCCAATTTTTTCAGCACCAATTTTACGATATCAAGATTTACCATCTCAGCATTTCCCCCGAGATTATAAATTTCACCGAAACGTCCTTTTTTAAACACTTCCCAGACGCCTTGATTATGATCATCAACGTAGATCCAATCACGAATGTTTGATCCGTTTCCATATACTGGTAGAGGAATCCCTTTTATCGCATTGTAAATCATCAGGGGAATCAGCTTTTCTGGATACTGAAAAGGGCCATAATTATTTGAACAACGAGTGATCAAAATAGGTAACTTGAAGGTTTTGTAATAGGAACGTACCAGCAAATCAGCCGAGGCCTTGCTGGCAGAATAAGGGCTATTGGGAGATAAGTTTGTCATCTCAACAAATGCTGGATCGTTAACCTTTAGTGAACCATAAACTTCATCGGTGGACACTTGAAGATATTTAAAATCGGGATTCGCTTTGAACAACTCCAGGCCAGCATTGAGCAAATTGAGTGTACCCAATACATTTGTTTCGATAAAAATATTAGGTGAATCAATAGAGCGATCCACGTGCGATTCTGCCGCAAAATTAATTACACCATCGAAGCGATACTTGGTAAAAAGTTGACTCAGGGATTTTGCGTCTCGAAGATCCATTTGAACAAAAGAAATATTTTTATTACTCTCCACAACTTTTTGAATATTGGGATAGTGTCCGGCATAGGTCAGTGCATCGAGAATGACAAATTCATATTCGCGCCCCTCGTCCGAGGCACAAATTTTATGGACGAAATTGCTACCGATAAATCCTGCACCGCCAGTCAATAAGATTTTTTTCATGCAAATTCTCCCAAGACCTGGCGCAGATATTCTCTGTATGAACTCTTGGGTGTTTCATCTATGATTTTTTGAAATTGTGATGCTGTCACAAAATTCATGCGCAATGCGATTTCCTCCAAGCATGCCACTTTCATGCCTTGACGTTGTTCAATCGCGCCAATAAATGAACTGGCCTCCAAAAGTGATTGCGGTGTTCCGGTATCAAACCAGGCCATTCCTCTATTAATAATTTCAACACCCAAAAGACCGTCATGCAGATAGGTCTTAATGAGGTCTGTTATTTCAAGTTCGCCTCTCGGCGACGGCTGTTGTTTGAGGGCCCGCTTGGCAACCGTATTATCGAAAAGATAAAATCCTGGGATGGCGTAAGTTGATTTTGGCTTTGCTGGCTTCTCTTCAATCGTAAGAACCTTCATTGTTGCTTTATCAAACTCAACGACTCCATAGCGCTCGGGATCACTCACTCCATAGGCAAAAACCCTTGCACTAATTCCTTTGGCCTTGGCCTGTTGTGATTTCACAGCATTTCGAAAGACTTCAAAACTGCCATAAAATAAATTATCGCCAAGGACGAGAGCTACATCATCCTTACCAATAAATTTTTCACCAATAATAAAAGCCTCAGAAATTCCTTTGGGAGCAGCTTGCGTGGCATATTGAAGAGAAACTCCAAATCGTCCGCCATCTCCTAATAAATTTTTAAAGGAAGGTTGGTCTTTCTCGGTTGTAATAAGCAAGATGTCTTTAATCCCATTTAACATCAGCATGGCCAGGGGATAATAGATCATCGGCTTGTCATAAACAGGTTGCAGCTGTTTGGTGGTTATTTGAGTCAAAGGATAGAGACGATTTCCGGCGCCTCCGGCAAGAATAATTCCCTTCACTTGGTATGTCCTTTTAAAATGAGATAGTTTTTTAAATGCTCTTCCCAACTCGGAACACTGACTAATTTTGCAATTTTTGCAGTATCGAAAGCGCTGTACTCAGGTCTGCGAAGTGCTGAGGGGAAGTCTTTCCAGGATACTCGGGTCACAGGGTTGGAAAGTGAGCACTGAGAGAAAATGGCCTTGGTAAATTCATACCAACTGCACTCACCCCGTCCTGAGAAATGATAGGTCCCATAGGAAGTTAAATTATTTTCGAGGAAGTGACAAACGACACGAGCAATTTCACTGGTGGAAGTCGGAGACATAATTTGATCATCAATCACCTTCAGATCCTCGCCCTTTTTGGCCTTGGCTATCATTGTTTCAACAAAATTGCCTCCCTTCCCTAAGGCCCCTGCAATTCCGAAAAGTGACGATATTCGGAAAATAAAATGTTTATCACAATAGGCACGAACTAGATCCTCACCCGCAAGCTTGGAAGTTCCATAAATATTAATTGGTCGAGGAACGTCATTTTCTGTGTATGGTTTCTTTTTCTCACCGGAAAAAACATAATCAGTACTAAAATAAATTAAACTGGCTTTCATTTTGGAACAATATTGGGCCAAGACAGCTTGCGGAAGTGCATTTATTTTATAGGTTTCTTCACAATGTTCTTCACAAAATGTGGTATTGGTAACCGCAACACAATTGATCACAGCATCTACAGCACCAACTTTTAAATTTAAAAATGAGCGAAGTGCTTTTTCATCGGCAAAATCCACATGCTCACGATCAAAGGCCAGAACATCAAAAATTTTTTTTGCTTTTAAGGTTTGGACCAGATCAGTACCTAGCTGTCCATAGGACCCAAAAACTACAACTTTCTTCACTTGATCACCTCTCGCAAGGTTGGCCATTTTTCATCCTGCTTCGAGAGTACTGGATTTTTGGTAGGCCAGAGGATATTGATCGTCGGATCATTCCAGATAATTCCCTGATTGTGAGTCGGTGAATAATATTCATCCACTTTATAAATGACATGGCAGTTTGCTTCCAAGGTACAAAAACCGTGGGCAAAACCTTTCGGAATTAAAATTTGGTGATGGTTTTGATCAGAAAGCTCAACGGTAATAAATCTCCCGAAATTTTTTGATTCTTTTCTAATATCAACGACCACATCGAGGACGGAGCCTTTCACAACCCGAACCAACTTAGACTGCTGCATCGGATGAGTTTGAAAATGCAACGCCCGAATGGTTCCCTTTTCGACTGAAAAGGAGTGATTGTCTTGGACAAACTGAAAATCCAATCCGTGTTCTTTCATTCGCTTGTAATTAAAGCTCTCCTGAAAAAAACCGCGGTTATCTTGAAACACTTGAGGAGTGATTAATTTTACCTCAGGGAAATCTAATTCAACTACTTTCATAGCTTCCCTTCTCCCTCTTCTGCGATATAAGATGAAATTTGCCCTTCTAAAATAATTTGATAGGCGAATAAGGCCGGCCAGATTTTGGCCAGACCATAATAAACTCGATCAATGGCCTTTAAAATTTTACTCTTGCCGACTGATTCAAACACAATTTCAAAAGGAAGCCCCGTCGGACGAACCTTGTTAACAATGTATCCACATCTTTCCATGAGCTGAATGATGGTGCTCAGGGTATAAAAACGAATGTGAGTTTCATCCAAAGTGCCTTTGGGGCCATAATTAAATCTTCCAATCAGCAAAGATAATCTATAAAACCAAATAGCAATGTTGGGAACGGAAACAATAATTTTTCCATCCGCTTTTAAATATCTTTGAACGTATTTCAGCATCTCTGAAGCACTCTGAACGTGTTCCACTACATCGGCGAGAATAAGATAATCAAAATCGCGAGAATATTTTAGATTTTTAAAATCCTGAGTGGCCGATTGCACGACCTCAACACCTTTCTGCACCAGAGCTTCCGAGAGTAAACTATTCGCCCCTAAATCAAGCGCGCGACCTGGCCGATCAATGCATGTCAAAATTTGTTCATGGGAGCTATAGGGACTTCGTTTTCTGGTATAACTGAAATCTCGCTTCACCAGATAACGTCCACGTCTGGTCAAATGCAATTGGTGAAGTCGGTATCCCAAGACGGCAAGGCAAACATCTTTGGCGTATTTCATGCCATTCACATTGCAATCTTCATCACCATAAAAAGTCTGGATCGGGACTTCATGGATTGTCGCCCCAAGAGCACGACATTGAATAATAATCTGGGTATCAAAATGGAAATCATTGGTGTTTTCTTCAAAGGGAATTTTACTTAAGAGATGAGTGGAATAACCACGATAGCCTGAATGAAACTCTGAAAGATGTGTGCCTAGGATAATATTTTCAAACTTCGTCAGGACTTTATTGCCTAGCCATTTGTAAAAAGGCATCCCTCCCTTCAAAGCATCTCGACTATGTAACATACGCGAACCAAAAACCACGGAGGCCGAGTTTTCAACGATGGGTAAAATTAAATCGGGAATATACTCTGGGGCATACTGGCCATCCCCATGAAGCATGATAACAAAATCTAGGCCTTTGTTGATGGCATAACGATAACCAACTTTTTGATTTCCGCCATAACCTAAATTTTTTGGATTTTTATAAATATTGAGTTTGCCAACAAGAGCGCTATTTTGCTTGAGCTGTCTTGCAACCTCATAGGTATTGTCAGGACTGGCGTCATCAAAAATATAGATCTCTTCTATGGCATCATAAATTTCGAGCGGAATGCGGGAAACAGTTTTTTGGATATGAGCAGAGGCATTGTAGCTGATCACAAAAATGCCAATTTTAGGAAAGTTCGATCCTAACTTTTTTTTCAGTTCATAAATGTGAGAAATTTTGGTCTGATCAACGCAAAACTGGACGGCCCGTCCCCGCCGATTAACGTGTAAATCCATCCTGTTCCTCTCATGGTGAGCTTTAAGTTCTAACATAGAGCGCGAATCATGAAAAACCTTTTATTTTTTGCCATAATTCATCACATCTTCCATGATGATAGTATGCAAAATTCATTCATGGCCAAGCTTAAGGCCAATCCCGTCACTCCCTGGATTATCATTTTTATTTTTCTGACCCTTTACTCACGCACGGGAGGCGGCACAAATGAATATTCTCGCTATGCGACGCTTCGGGCCATGAGTGATCAACAGACTTTTCGTATCAACGATTACGTCTCATGGACCATTGATTGGGCGCAAACCCCTGATGGCTCCTATTATTCAAATAAAGCACCAGGACCTATGTTTTTGGCCTTTC
>JAHFAA010000239.1 GCA_023250775.1 Bdellovibrionales bacterium | reverse complement strand
CGTTTAGAGGTTATAGTCAGTTTGGATTTATCGGTGGCATCGGGATGTTGATATGTTGGGGGGCCACTTATCTTTTTTCTCCCCCTTTGGGCCTATTATTTGATCAAATCTGGCCTGTGAAGTCTCATAAAAATAGCTCAGATATCTTCGATAAAATTTTTGGAAGCTTCGGTAATTTCTCCATTAAGTATTGGAGGCCGATTCTAGTCTCGAGTCTTTTTATTTCGTTGCTTGCTGTCGTTGTCCTCATCCAGTTTGTTAAAGATCCCTTTGAGTATGATACCACCAAACTGCGCTCGGCCGGGGCCAAAAAAAGCGGGGGCTATCTGGAAGTCGATGCACGGGCCGAGAGTATTCTTCGTCACAATATTTTGCCGATGGTCGTTCTGCTTGAAAATTCTCAAAGTGTTAAACCTGTCTATGACAGTTATAAACAAATCTCCACTCCCCAATCTATTTTGGGTGACGTTCTCACAATGCAAACTCTTGTGCCTGACAAACAGGAACAAAAAATTGAGATTTTAAAATCCGTTCTTGATGATGTTCCCGAAAAGAAAAGGGCCCATCTTAAGGGCAAAATGAAACGGTATTTTAATAGTGTGATTGAAGCGTCTAAACTTTCACCTTATTCCATCAAGCAGCTTCCAGAAGTTATTCGTCGTCAGTTTCGTGAAATTGATGGCTCCGAAGGAAAACTTGTTCTGCTCTTTCCCAAGTTTGGAACCGATACAAAAGATGGCAGGGTTGTTCTGCAATTTGCCAAAGACGTGCGTACAGTAAAGTTGCCACCAGGGGCCGTTATTGCCGGATCTCATCTTGTCTTTGCCGATATGCTTGCTGCCATTTCACATGATGGGCCCATTGCCACAATCGTTTCTTTTATTGCGGTTATTCTCCTGTCAATTTGGCTTACCAGGGGTGGCATTTCAGGATCTTTTCTTCTGACGATTTCTTTGCTCGCCGGTGTGTTATGGACGATTGCTCTGGCATCACTTTTTAGTATAAAAATAAATTTTCTAAATTTTATTGCGCTACCAATCACCTTCGGCGTAGGGCTTGATTATGCCATTAATATTTATGGGCGTTATCGAAATTCTGATCGAACGTATTCGGGGCTCAACCTGGCGATTCGGCGTTCGGGCAATGCCGTGACAGTCTGTTCAGGCACTACAATTATTGGCTATACCTCACTCCTGTTTTCAAAAAATGGTGCTTTGTTTTCTTTTGGAATGATGGCCATTTTAGGAGAGATCGCTTGTCTTGTCGCCGCGCTGGTGATTTTACCTGCGATGATAACTCCAAAAATTCGCTAAGGGGTTTTTCCTACAATTCATAAATCTTTTTTTCTTGGACGGTCTTGAAAACGTCAAAAATGATCTTCACAACAGTATCAATAGTGGCCTGATCAATTGTCATGGAAGGTTGAATTCTAAAGCTTGGGGCATAGGACATTGTAAGGAGCCCATGGTTTAAAAATTCTTTGAAGATCCAATTGGTGGCCTTAGAAGAAAGTGGAATCTTGCTTTGCTTGTCCTTGACCATTTCAATTCCAAGCATGAGTCCGGTGCCGCGAACTTCACCGATGAAAGGGAAGCGTTCACAAAGAGGGAACAATTTCTCAAGGAAATAGGCCCCCATTTTTTTAGAATTCTCAACCAGGTTTTCCTCTATAATGATTTGCGTCGCCGCTTTTGCCGCTGCCGACGCAAGAGGGTTCCCACCATAGCTTGACGATGACCCCGAAGGATTTCCCCATGGTTTAACCTTTACCAGTTCGTCGCTGGCAACGATTCCACTTATAGGAAAGCCTCCGCCAAATTGTTTGCCAATGGTCATCATGTCGGGAACAACACCAGAAAGCTGCGATCCCCAAAAATTCCCCGTTCTACCAAAGCCTGTGATCATTTCATCAGAAATCATCAGCGCATCATGTTCCTTGGCAAGTTCTTTGATTCCGGTCAAAAAATCTTTAGGTGGAATAACATTTCCTGCGGTACCTTGAACTGGCTCCACAATAAAGGCAGCGACGCCACTTCCAACATTGGCCTTCAGCTGTTTTCGGCCGACTTCAAGACAGGCCAGTCCACAGTCAGGGTATGTCGTTTTGAAGGGGCAGCGATAGCAGTTGGCATAAGGAATAATGTGAGCACCAGGGGCAAAGGGGCCATAGCTTTTTTTAAAGTCAGAACCCATGAGGGCCAATACCCCGTGAGTTTTTCCATGAAAACCACCGGAAAAACTTACTAACTCTGATTTTCCAGTTTTATTTTTTGCCAAACGAAGAGCGGATTCAACCGCCTCAGCGCCACTCGAATATAGTTGAATGCGATTTAATGCACCCCATTTAATCTTGTCGAATAACTTGAAAAACTCCACCCTGGCGTTTGAGGTAAAGCTGCCAACGCTTGCTTTGGCCACCTGTTCAGTAATCGCCTTGACATATTTAGGATGGGAGTGGCCCAGACCATTAACGCCAATTCCACCTATGACATCAAGAAATTCATTCCCATCAACGTCTTTAACAATATTACCCGTAGCACTTTCAACGACAATTCCGGCCATGAGAGCAAAACCTTGCAGACCATCGGCAATATATTTGTCTTCTTCTGCGCGAATCTGCCTACTCTTTTCGCCTGGGATAGTTGTGACAAGCTTGGGTTTTTGATTTTTAGGTTGCGAAATTTCCATAAAACATTCCATTTATTTAAGAATTACGACATGGTAAACAATAGTAATATTTAGCATTTTTTGCCACAAATATACAGGATCAAAGATGAAAAAAGCTGGTATTTTGGCCGCTGGAGATGGATTACGGCTAAAGTCAGTGAGTGCTTATAAGCCCATTGTAAAAGTATGTGGCAGCCCCTTGCTCGAGCTGACCTTACAAAATCTTCAATTTAAAAACTTTGAAAAAATTGCCCTCATTTTTAATAATGAGGAAAAAGGTATGGATCTTTCTCTCCTGCCTTCACTCAAGATCCTGAATGTAGATTTCTTTTTCAAGTCAACGCCGAGCTCAATGCATTCACTCTATGAAGTAAGTCAAAGGTTAGATATTCAACCCGGTGAACACTTTTTTATTTCGATGGTCGATAGCATCGTAAAACCGGAGGATGCCAAGAAATTTCATCAATTTTGCCTTACTCTTAAAAACGATGAATCGGCCATTATTGTGACTCCATTCATTGAAGATGAAAAACCTCTAACATTAAAGGTTAATTCGCAGAATTACATCACCGAGTTCCAGTGCCCTATTACCGAGGATGTGTTGATTACCTCGGGAGTCTACTATCTATCGGCACAAGTGTTGCCTCTGTTGAAGGAAATGATTCAGACTGGACAGATGAAAATGCGAACCTTTTTGACGGAATTAATAAAACGAAATCATAAGATAAAAGGTTTTCAGATTTCCAAAACACTCGATATTGATCGTCCTGAAGACATACAAAGTGCAGAGGCATTTTTGAAGGAATAGTGTGGACGATTTGCAAGTGAAGTGGATGCTGTTCGATTTTGGTGGCTGTCTTGATTCTGATGGCATCCACTCTCGAACGCTTTTCTTGGAACAATTTGTTAAACATCATCTTATTACAAATGAAAAAGAATACCCCGCTTTTCAGGATGCCTACACATATAGTGATAGAAAAGTGATCACGGAATCTCTCGTCGTGAACTCATTGCTTCTTGAGATGAATACTAAAATGTGTCATTTCATCGCGGAGAAACTAGAAATTACAGATACGATTGCTCTATCAAAAGTGGCCTCCTCAATAAGTGAAATTCAGGCAAGGTATTTGACGCGCAATCAAAGTATCCTGAAAAATCTTTGGGGCCGATATCAGCTTGGGATAATTTCTAACTTTAGTGGGAATCTGACTAGAATTCTGGATGAGTTTTCGCTCTCCTCGTATTTCTCTTTTGTGTTGGATTCATATCATGTCGGCCACAGCAAGCCGGCGTTGGAAATCTTCCAATTGGCGATTCAAACGTGCAGAGTTCAACCATCGGAAATCTGTTTTATCGGGGATAATATTGATCGAGACATCGCTCCGGCAAAACATTTAGGAATGAAAACAATCTTGATAAGGCCAACCCTGAAAAACTCTATGGCAGATTACACACTTGCTTCGGTAGAGGATTTACTCATGTTTATCCAGATGAAATAGCCGATGAAGATCCAAACGATTTCCACAAAACGATAAAATAAAACAGCGGTTAAAAATCCACCTGCATCTATAAAGAGCACTTTCTCCATAAAGAAACGGACACCTTGTTCCCGCGTTCCGACCTGATACGGAATAAAAAAGAAAATAGTGTCCACCAGCGTTCGCGACACATCGAGAAAGGCAGAGCTCAGGAGACTGATGGGGTGTTTTATTAACATAAAACCAAAGTAAAATGTGAGGCCTTCGATAAAGCGGGCAGCAGTATCAAAGAAAAGGGAGAAAACAAAAATCTGGGGATGTCTTTTGTAAAAAGTTAAAAGCCTTTTTTTGACTATTCTTGAGTTGAGAATCACAACTCGTAACGTCGGGCCGTGATAAAATCTTGTAAGAAAGGAATAATTCGCCTTCATTAAGAGTGTAGCAAAATAAATGATGAAAATAAAAATGAGAATAAATCCCCATGAGCTGTACATAATCATGCGAGGGACATCATAAAAACAGGGAAGAAGTAAGGCCCCAATAATAAAGCTGAGTGCCGTCGCAAGAAGATGAATAAGATTATAGGTAATGATGCTGTTCAAGGCCTCTTTCTTGGGCATATAGCGCGAAAGCATTAAGTATTTTAGTGGCTCTCCCCCCACTTTTAAGAAGGGGGTTAGATTATTCCAAGCAATGCTTGCAGCGGTAAATCTTGTAAAGAGGCCAACCTTTCTTATGGCAGAGAGGTGACCGGTCATGCGGTGATGGTCAGTAACCAGGAGCCAGGAGACAGAGTAGCAAACAAGAGTAGGGATGAAGGTGAGGGCCAAAAGAAATAATAAAAAACCTGAACGTTGTATTTCCGCCCAAATAATGTCGATGCCATAGTTGTTAATTATAGTAATAAAGGAAATGAGACCGACAACAGAAAAAAGAATTTTAAGCTTATTCTGCATGATCTTGGAGATTTAACTCTGCAAAGAACTTATCATCCGCCTTTTTTTGCATAATCCCGACCACGAAAATTATGATGTTAAAGAGGATAAGGTCAAAGACCACAAGATAAAGATCGAAGCGTCTCAGAAACATAAAAACGATGATGAGAAAAGTGTGGGCGTTGACCCCGATTAAACGCCAATACGGCAAGAGCCACCGATTGTTGCGCCTGTATGACTGCATGAAAACTTCTTTTTTCTCAGGACCACAGGTCAATATATATTCACGCATCGTTTTTCGTTGTAAGTCTGTACGGGTCGTTAACTGTTGTTGTTTTTTTATCCAAGTCATTCGTAAAGAATGCATGAACCGTTCTCGCTTTGTAGCAGAATTATCCATGGTGTTTTGGCAGTCGCTGATACTTGGATTCCAATAGGTATCTTCGCTCGTTTTTCCATAGCCAAAATATAAATATTCACGGTGATAAAAATCTAAAATGGCACATTGATATGAATGCAGGTAGATCGCGACGAAGGACAGCGGAGCAAAAAAGATTCCATATTGGTGAACGTAGGGCAGGGTGCAGGTAATATAGACGGAGATCATGACAAACGAGTCACAGATACCATCTAAGATGAGTCCTAGTTTTGTTGATTGATTGGCGAGTCTTGCGAGTTGTCCGTCAGCGCTATCAAAAATGCCTGAAAGGACCAAAAAGAAGCTGGCGAAGATGAGGGCCTGTGTATTGTCAGTCTGAAGAAAGTAATAGGCTGAAGCAAAACCAGAGAGAAGACCGAAAATGGAGAGCATTGAAGGGGTGATTGAAAGAACATAAGAAATCTTGGCAATCAAAAACCCGCACGGACGATAAAGCACCAGGTCTAATTTTTCCTCGGTGTCTGGACTTTTGATACTTTCTTTAAATTCACTGAATAATGCTGCTATCAAGTGAGACCTCACTACTTAATTTTCTTAGTGCATATGATGCCATGTAAGGTGCCACTTCGTTGCGACAAGTTCGGAAAGAAGGCCAATCGTTGAAGTCAATGAAATGCAATTTTCCAGATTCTGTTACAATGCAGTCTCCACCAAAATAATCCAGCTCAAGGACACGTGCCGCCATATGAACTAAACTTTCTAAATGGTCACGATCAAAC
>JAHFAA010000238.1:1911-6245 GCA_023250775.1 Bdellovibrionales bacterium | reverse complement strand
GCTATTTTTGTCTGCCTGTTTTGAAAGGCGACACCTTTATGGGCCGGATGGATGTGAAGGCCCATCGAAAGACAAAGTGTCTGGAAATCAAAAAAATGTTTTACGAAAATCCGGCCCAGTCCAAAACGGCAAAAAATATTCTCAAGAGGAAAGTTCAGTCCTTTTGTGAATTCAACGACTGCCAATCGGTCATTTGGTCTCCTGTAAATCCACGCGATTAGAGAACCCGCCCGATTTAGCAAAAAGCTTATTGAGATTTACTCGAATTCCGATAAAATATTCTTATAGATGAGGAGTATCTAGATGAGAAAAACAAGAACCAGTAAGTTAAAAGTCTTCATAACCTTGGTATGCCTGTGTGGGGCGTCCGTGCTGATCTACAGTTGTGCCCAAAACAGTGGCGGTGGTAGCGGCGAGAAGGCAACCACCATGGGTGCCGGCCAAGCAAATTAGAAATTTTTTCTAGTCGCGATTAACCGTCAAGGACTTAAAGAGTTTTTCAAGATCATCATTCATTATGGGCTTGAAAAGTTTAGCATCGGCCTGAACATCACATTCTCCACCGGTCATAGCAACAATATTGAGCCCTTTTAAATTGAGGCCCCGGACTTTAGTAATAAGTTCTTCACCCGACATATTTTTCATTTTTAGATCGGTGAGAAGATAATCAAATCGCTTTGTTTGAATGATCTCAAAAGCACTCACGCCGTCCCGAGCTGTATCAACTTCAAGCCCCATGATGAGAAGGGCCTCCTTCAGAATCTCCAGTATATCCTCTTCATCATCAACCACCAAAACGCGTCCTCTAAAGACACTCCTCTGCTTTAATGCCTTTGTGTCGGCAGACTCGGAAGCTTGAGACAAGGGAAAAGAAAGAATAAAAGTCGCCCCTGCCCCCATCTCTTGCGGTGCCAAAGCAATGGTTCCTCCCATTTCATGCACAAGCTTTTGAACGATACCAAGGCCCATACCGGTTCCCTTGTTCGGATCCTTCGTGGTAAAAAACATCTCGAAAATTTTTGCCCGAAGATCAGGCGCAATTCCAGGCCCCGTATCCGAAATTGTCACTACAAGATTACGATCCTCATTTTTAGTCTGGACTCGGATCATTCCCCCTTTCGCGCCATTGGCATCTTTAATCGCATCTCTAGCATTGGAAAAAAGATTGACGAAAATTTGTTGCAGATGATTCGTATTGGCCAGAACAAAAGATTCTTTCGCGTCTTGCGCCAAGACAATTCGAACATCGTCGGAAGCGAACACGCCCTGGATCATACTCATCGTATCGCCTATAATTTCGTGCACATTTTGAGGGGTGAATGTGAGAGAATCTTTGCGGGAGAACAAGCGAAGGCCGTTAACAATTTCGGCAATTCGTCGTGCCGCTCGCTCGATATGTTGCAGCTTTTTCTTTTCCTTCTCGCCTTGAAAAGTGGGATTTTGCAGCATGAGATGAACCGCGCTGGTAATCACGGTCAAAGGGTTATTGATTTCATGGCCAACACCGGCGGCAAGAATTCCGATAGAGGCCAGTCGCTCGGTGTGAAAGATCTGCTTTTGCATCTCTTCCTTTTCTTTTTGTTCCTGAACTTTTTGAGTAATCTCACTATTTAGCTCTAAAAAAGCGATGACCTCACCTTGGGCATTTTTGATGGGAGTTGCGGTATTTTCAAAAATACGGCGGCTGCCGTCCTTATAAACCGCTTCTTTTATCAACGAATGGGACCCACCGTCGTTTTTTGCCAGCTCAACCGGGCAGCCTTCACAAACGGTCTCTCTCCCTTCAAAAATTTTGTAGCATTTTTTCCCCACGGAGTTGCCAAAAAGATTCGTTACCAGATGATTGTGATAGAGCAAATTGTACTCTCGATCACGAATCGTGACTCCGCTTGGCAGATGATCCAGCACAGAATTTAATTTTATATTGGCATCCGTCATTTCAGCGTGACTACCACGAATTTTCTCGCTCATTTCACGAAAGGATCGAAACAACTGGCCCATAATCCCAGGATCAGCAAAGTAAGCATCAGGCGCCTCAAAGGCCCCATCTCCTGCAAGCCGTGTAGACTCTTCTAACACCTCCAACGGTTGGATAATGTGACCATTGATCCAGGACCTCAGGAGAAAAAGAAGGACGAAAAACGAGGATAAAACTAAGACCCATGCCAGAATGACAGTTTTTTCGATATTCTGATCATTTTCGACCGCCTCTTGGGTTCTTTTCGCATAGGCCTGCCTTTGAAGCTCGATCGGAGTGTTGAGATCGTCCACGAGACGATCAAGCTTTTCAAGCTGTGCTCGCAACAATTTGCTATTGGCGGTGGAAAGCATCGCGGTTGCAATTTCTTCCGTTTGGCGAAAACTGCCTTCTATTTGCGACACTAGTGCTGTCCCGATCATGGCATGAGAAGTTTTCAGAAGCGTGAGATGTTTTTCCAGTGAAGCTTTGGTTATAGCTTGCCGTGATTTAAATTCTGCGCGCGTAAAATAGCCGTTTCCATACTCTTCAATCAACCTCACCCATTGGAGAAAATCGGTGATGGTCTCTTGAGAAGCATTGAGACCAGCGATGACCTCAGTGTTGAGCTTTTGATTCTCAGCAGAGATATGTAAAAAACGTTTGGTTTCAAAAGCACCAAATCCGACGGCAAGGATGATAATCGCGGTAAACCACAAAAGAAGCTTGTTTCGGAGTTTCATGGCCAATATTTTGGCCATCATTTTGTGGCAGTGTAAACTTGTTTTTTCATAGGAAAACGATTGTGTAAAATAAAGAACAATTATTGTCGCGTCTAGATGAATTCTGGCCGCCTACCGTGATCAAGGTGACTAACTGATGTAAAATGGTAATATAGTGTGAACTTGGAAGGATTTACTATGACAGACAAACTCATACTTAGCGCTCAGGAATTTCAAAACAGAAATAGACTCAAAGAGACCAAGCCCCGCGTCTATGAAAAATTTCAAAATTCTGCTGCCAAAATTTTAAGCGGCCAGCCCGTTCCGATTATTCAGTTTCAGTATAATTACCAATGCAACTTTAAGTGTGAGCATTGCTCCATTGCTCCTTTTCAATCGACGCCAAAACAAAAGCTTGAATCAGGAAGACCGGGTTGGGATATGGCCAAGGTGAGAGAACTCTCGCGCCAAGCCGATGAACTCGGACTTGCCCGCTTTGTTATTACCGGCGGGGAGCCGCTCACATACCCTGACTTTGATCAGCTGGTGGAAGCGATTGATCCCAATAAGCACTATATCAATTGCGATACAAATGGTTGGTTTTTAGATGAAAAAAAGGCCTATCACTTAAAGGCCATGGGAGTGGATCGAGTTCAGATGAGCTTGGACAGTCTCAATGCGGAAGAACATGATGCCTTTAGAAACAAGAAAGGTTCTCATGCCCGATGCTTAAGGGCCATTGATGCTTGTCAAAAAGTCGGCCTGGAAATTTATGTCCAAACGGTCGTCACAAAAACCAGGTGCCGTTCACAGGAATTTAAAGATTTTGTGAAATTCTTAAACGCCAAGGGAGTCGGAGTCTTTATCAGCTATGCCAAGCAAGTTGGTGAATGGCAGGGAGAAGGCGACATTCTGGTTAATAAGGACGACATGCGCTATATCGACAAAATGGAGAAAGAAAACAGATTATTTACCCACATCTCCCCTTCCTATGGTTTCAATATGCGTTGTATCGCGGTCAAAGGCATGATTTCGGTGACGGATTATGGCGATGTCTTACCTTGTCCCTATATCCACACTTCCATTGGGAA
The DNA here is from genome assembly GCA_023250775.1 of Bdellovibrionales bacterium. Taxonomy (GTDB): domain Bacteria; phylum Bdellovibrionota; class Bacteriovoracia; order Bacteriovoracales; family Bacteriovoracaceae; genus GWA2-49-15. Next base: position 2,475 of record JAHFAA010000238.1, on the reverse strand, counting down.
TGTTTTCAAAGAGCCACTCAAAGATATTATCCAGCGAGGACTGGACATTAAATATTTTGGCGAGTGGAAGGAAACCTGTCTGATTGCCGAAGATCGACATTTTATTGAAAAATACGTGGCAGGAAAAATCGATGGCAAGAAACTGCCTGTGCCTTGTGAAGAAGTCTTTAGCGCCGAAGACAAAACGCAATATCCCTATCACAAAAATCCCCGACTGGTTGCCAAAGAGGATTTATTTGTCGGCCCCGATAGTGAAGAGGATAAAGATTAGTGTGTCTCTGTCCCCTCCTTAGAAACTGGAAGATCGTGCTCCTGCTCCTCAAGCTTGCTTGGGGCCAGAGCGGGGCGAGCATTTCCCGTCCGAACTCCTGCATGAGAACAGGCATCTTCGCCACCGGCTTGAGTATTGCGACATTCTCCAGCGGTAGCACGAGTGGTGAGAAGCTGGCAGGCGGCCTCACGATCACTGAAACGCTCTGAATTTCCCAACGTCCCAAAACGCACAACATAACCGCTGTTTTGAGCGGCAATGGAACACTCAAGATCGCCTGGAGCGTCCGTAAA
>JAHFAA010000238.1:0-1901 GCA_023250775.1 Bdellovibrionales bacterium | reverse complement strand
GCCGCGCTCAAAGCTTACGTTCGTCATTCCTGTGCCGTTTCCATTCCCGATTCGAACTGTGTATTGAGGCCGTTTGCTTGAGGGATTAAAATTACGAGTGATAGAGCATTCACTCAAACCTGCATCCCAATCACATCCTAGTCCAGGCCTTTGAGTTCGAAAGGTATCCAGATTTTGCAAAACGGTGGTGCGGGCATTGGCCCCGCTGAAGACAATGACATCGCTAAAACCCGGTTGCCACGTGTCCCCTCCTTGATTCACCAATGTTCTCATTTTGACTTTGACTTTATTCGGGGCCTCAAGATTCATCTGACACAAAGGGTTTGCCACCAGGGTACAACCTCCTGTGGCGGCGGCACTTGCCTGGGTATTGGCCTCGGCACGGGTACGCACATCAAAGGCCACAAATTCCACAGAGTCACCTGACATACCGCCGGAACGCTCTTTTAGAACCGCAAATTTGGGAAAGCTGGGAAAACGAATTTGATTGGCACTTCGAGCATTGCTCGGCGTGATGCGCCCCATGGGTAAGACACTAATCTTGCAGTCAGCGAACACCAGGCCACCACTAGTAATTAAAACTACAATCATCAACTTAAGAACTCGGATCATAAACGCCCCCCCAAAGTTATCTAAATAGTATAACTTTTTTGAATCAAGTGACACTTTCCACCTGATGACCTATTATTTCAGCAAAAATTACCATACGAGTGAGGGCGAGAAATGAATAGTCATCATAAGAGTCATAATGAAGACGCAAAAATCAATTGTATCGATCTGTATGAGCTGGACCGGGAATGGCCCGAGGAATACCAGACGCTTGTTAGTCAGGTAAGACGTTTTGTGGATAACGAAGTCCTCCCCACCATGGCCGAGGCCCACGAAAATGCCCTCTTTCCAAAACAAATTATTGGCGGCGTTAAAAAACTCGCCATCCTTGAGGCCCATGCCGACGACCAGCTCGATCCCCTCGCCTATGGACTGGCGCTTCGAGAACTCGAGCGCGGCAGTTCCGGACTGCGCAGCTTTGTCAGTGTGCAAGGTTCGCTTGTCATGTCTACTCTCAAGATGTTTGGCTCAAAAGAACAACAAGCAAAATGGCTTCCCTCCCTGGGAAAACTTGAGAAGATCGGATGCTTTGGCCTGACCGAACCTGACTTTGGTTCCAATCCGGCGGGCATGCGCACCACGGCGGTTGCCACGAGCAAAGGTTATAAATTGAATGGCACAAAACTTTGGATCACCAATGGCACCATGGCCGATGTGGCCATTGTCTGGGCCAAGCTTGACGGCAATGTTTGCGGCTTTATCGTGGAAACCAATCGTCCCGGCTTCAAGGCCTCATCCATCAAAGGTAAATGGAGCTTCCGCTCCAGTGACACCGCCGAACTTTCGCTGGATAACGTGGAAATCCCTAAGGAAAATAAATTGGAAAAGGCCAACTCCATTGGCTGCGCCTTAAAATGCTTAAACCAGGCACGCTACGGCATTGCCTGGGGCGTAATCGGTGCCGCTCGCGCCGCTCTGGAAGAAACGGTTCAATATTTAAAAGATCGCCCGCAATTTGACGGCCGGCCTTTGACCACTCATCAGCTGATCCAAAATAAAATTGCCTGGATGGCGACCGAAATTACCGCCATGGAATTGATCTGCAAGCGCTTGGCGGAACTGAAAATGAAGAACACCATCAAACCCCACCATATCTCCATCGCCAAGATGAACAACTGTCGTCGCGCTTTGGAAGTGTGCCGAACCTGTCGCGAACTTCTGGGGGCCAACGGCATTCACAATGAATATCACGTCGGCCGTCGCATGGTGGACTTGGAAACAGTCGTCACCTACGAGGGAACAGAACATATTCACTCACTGGTCATTGGCAATTATGTGACGGGTGATAAGGC
>JAHFAA010000237.1 GCA_023250775.1 Bdellovibrionales bacterium | reverse complement strand
TGGAACAATTGAGTCTGCCGGTGAGGTTACAGAGATCAACGGGAAACAGTTCAAACATTATGCGGGCTCCAAATACACATCAGTTGAGCACGATGGCTGTAGTGGACTACCTGATTTGGACGGGTTTCTTGACTCCATTGAGGAGAAAAACCATCGCGTTGAAGGGGTTTCCGGATACATCCCCTGCACAGGTCCAGTAAAAGCTCTACTTTTGCAGATCAAACGATCACTTGGAGCAAGTCTTGCCTTCACGGGTGCTGCTACATTGCCGCAGTTCCAAACAGCAGCTCGACTTATTCAAGTGTCCCCATCAGCGTTTCATGAGGGCCGAGCCCACAGTATAGCGGTCATCACTCATCAGAATCAGTTTTTTGGAAGGTAGAGATCTATGTCCACGAAGATTAAAGATAATGGGGCTCTACTTTCACTTATATCGACTGTTTTCTTTTCGGTGCAATTTCCCCTCATACGATTAAGCCTCGCCTATATTAAATCATCCCAGGCTGCTGTGCTTGAGGCAGCCTTTACCATCGTCTTTTGTCTTCTTTTAATGAAGTTTCAACAAAAGAAGGCAAAGCTCGTTATCTCTTGGGGATGTGTCGCCTCAGGGCTTCTCAATGCCGCTGGGCTCATCTTTCTTTTTGAGGGCCTGGCCAGAATCCATCCTGGGATCGTGGGCCTCGTTGGAAGGCTTTACTTTGTCTATGCCATGCTCATTGCTTATATCTACTTTCAGGAACGACCAACCAAGAGCGAGCTTATTTTATTGCTGGTTGCCATCTTGGGCGTCTTCTTAGTTTCTTTCCAGAGTAGCTTGACCTCACCGGGAAGTGCCGTGGGCATCTTAATGGCCATACTTTATCCCGCATCCTTTGCTCTCCAGAATGCAGTCATTAAGACGACGGTAAAACAAAGTGAGCCCTTAGTCGTTCTTCTGAATACAAAGCTCGTAGCACTGGTTCCGCTCATATTTTATTCGGTGCTACGTTTGAACACCGGATTTCTAAACTTCAATCTGATCGGTTCGTCCATAATTTTTTGTTCAACATTCATTTCGACATTCCTGGGTCTGCTGCTCTTTTACCGGGCCATGGGGCTTACTACTTTTGGCCTGGCCAATTTGATGAAGGTCGTAGAACCAGTGTTTGTTCTATTATTCTCAGCAATGTTATTTCCTATTACCTTGAGCCCACCGACAGTTCTGGGCATTGCCCTTATTCTTGTTTCCGTAGCCGCAGTGGCAACTGCTAAGGGACGGGTTAAGCAATGATAGAAAAGTTGGCGAAGGCAGATCTTCATTTTCATTATGATGGGAGTCTATCTCCAAAGGTGATCTTGTCAGCTTTGCCATCAATAGAGCACCGGGCCATTCAGAGTCTCTCTCTTGAAGGACCAGTCAAGAATACGGCAGATTTTTTTGCCATTTTCAATTCGATTTTTGAACTTTTTGATTCAGAAACCATACTGCTAAATATTTTGAGGGCTCTTTTATTGGAGGAGCATGAAGCAGGCATTGAGCTTCTGGATTTTAGATTTGGCTGCGGGGCTCTTACTAAAAGACTTAAGCGTTCTGAGAAAGAGGTGCTTGAGGTTTTCGCCAGGAGCTTTAAGTCAGCCAGGGACCTTGGGTTAGAAATTTGTCCCACATTATGCTTTTCAAGGTATGAGTCCGCCGAAAGATCCGATTTTCTGACAGAGTTTGTACTAGAAAATAGAAATCTCATTTATGCAGTCGATTTAGAGGGGGATAATACCCGTCCGACCAGGGAGTTTGGAGCATATTTCCGTCGGCTGAAAGATGCCGGTCTCAATATTACGATCCACGCCGGAGAATTTGCTGGTCCTGAACAAGTATGGGAAGCCCTTGATTACTGTGGCGCCGATCGAATTGGCCACGGATACACCATTATCGAAGATCAAGAACTTCTAAAAAGAATTGTCAGAGACCAAATACCCGTGGAAGTATGCTTGACAAGCAATTATCTTACGGGTGTTTGCAAAGATTTGGAACACCACCCTTTTGTTAAAATGATTGAAGCCGGTGTTCCGGTAATTTTATGTACTGATGATCAGGCGATTTTCAAGACGTCATTGGCTGATGAGTATCACAAGGCCTGGCAGATTTTGAGCGGAAATGGATATAACCCAGATTCGATTTTGGCAACTATTTCGGCGAACTCGAAAAAATTCTTTTTTAAGCAAAAGGAGCGCAGGTGAAACGGGCAGGAATACTCATGGCATTCATGGCTGTTATGCTCATTGGTCACACGCAGGCCCATGCTACCACCAAAAAATTCAAAGTCGGCTTTATTATCCCTGAAACACGGCAGGATCAATCCACCCCAAACCCCTGGGGTATCGAACAGCGCCGTGGGTTTGAATTGGCTCTTAAGCAAAAAAACAACATCGAGCTGGTGTTCAAGGATAATTCAGAATCTGCCCTTGTGGCAGTTCAAAGAGCCAAGGAACTAAGCAAAGAAGGCGTGGATATGATCGCAGGTCTTAGTTTTAGCGATCAAGCTGTAGCGGTAAAGCAGTTTTTGGATGGTGTTCAAATGCCATTTTTGACGGTGCTCGCCACCTCAGAAAAATTGTTTGAGAATCCCAATCCTGTTTTTTCCATGGCTCTATCTAATGATTCGCAGGCTGAGCGCCTCGTAAGCTTTCTGACGTCATTGCCTGCGGCAACCAAAGATGGAGTGGCATTGGTTGTGGCCCGGAACTGCGAATATTGTGTAAACCTTGAGCAAGAAATCTCAACCAGACTAAAAAAGAAAAATATTACCGTGGGCAACCTCCCTGACATTTTACGCAATCGCCCTATACCAGACGACTACTTTGAAAAAGTCAAAACTACGAAGGTCATAGGCATTTTAGCCTATGAAGTGGAGGCGATTAGCGTTTTGACCAGTCTCAAGAAACAAAGATTTGACGGTGTGGTGTTTGGTGGAGACTCCTGGACCATCCAGAGCAAGCAAATCGAGAGTGATCCATCGATCGGAAATACGGTCTGCTTGGTAAGTGCTACCGCATATGACAAAAATGCGGCCTTCCCTGAAAATCTAAAGCTGAAATCGACCTTTCCGATTCAGAACGACGGAGTGCCCTCGGATGTTGCAGCCCTAAGCTATGACGCAGGGCTGGTAATTGGAAAGCTGGCTGTGGCTTGCAAGTCGCCTTTAGACCGAAAAGACTGCATTCGCAAAACACTACCCAAGATTCACCTTGAAGGTGCCTCTGGTACTATTGAATTTGCCCCCAACGGTAAGAGAGTTGGCAACGGTCTTCTGCTGAAGTCACCTGCATGCAAAAGCGCAAATGGAGGGGGCCATGGCAAATCAGCGAAGTAATTCGATTAAAGATACGCTGAATAAAGGCATTCTTGTTTCACTCTGCCTATCGACTTTGGTGGGTTCGATTGTAGTCGCTATTTGGCAAGGTGTTTCAAAAGTCAGAATACAAAGTTATCAGGAAAGCCTTGTGCGTGAGGTCATTCGTCGCGACGCCTCGGATCTCATAACTTCGTATATTCTAAAGAATTATGACGGTGTTATTTTTCAGATGAGAAGTGCCCTTGAAAAACTTCCTGTTCAGTGTGCCTACGTGCAGTTTTCAGATAGCTCACGAGCTGTCATTGGAAATCTTAGCGAGTGTCAACGAATAGTCTCAGGACAGTCCAGATTTGCTCAAACTGAGGTCAGCTCCAATGATATTTCGTTTGGTCCCCTATATTACGCAGTGAAAACTGAGGGGGCTCCAATTACAAGCTACTCAGTCTTGGCTTTAGCTTTTTTGGCCCTTGTTTGTTCGGTAGCGCTTACATGGGGAATTCTGCTCTACTTTTTGAATAGGTCGATTTTAAAACCCTTGCAGGAAATCACCACAACCGGCCTTGGAGTAGGTGTATTGAGAGAAAGTGACACAGCTTGTGACGAGCTGAATATATTGGCAAGGGAGCTTGGTCAGTATCGTGAGAAGTTAAAATCTGATATTTATCGTGAGGAGTTTATTAAAGTTGCAGGGCAGGTGGCTCACGATGTCAGAAGCCCGCTAGCGGCACTTAGTGTGGTGGAGCAAAACCTCTCTGCGTTACCTGAGGATCTACGCCTCTTGGTTCGGAATTCTGTCAACGCTGTACAAGATATCGCTAATAGCCTTCTGGATAAAGAGAGAGCACTCACATTAGGCAAAAATGAGCAGACAGTGGCTGAATCCAAGGCGCAGCTTATTTCAAGTCTCATTGATCCGATTATTTCTGAGAAGCGGATGGAGTTTAGGTCCAAGATTGGAATTAGTATCCACAGCCAGTTTGGAACTGGTTTCTATGGTCTGTTTGCCAAGGTTGATAGCGTTGAATTTAGGCGTATCATTTCAAACCTTGTTAACAATAGCGTTGAGGCTCTTGGGGACAAAGGCACGGTTGAAGTAAGTCTGTCGAAGAACACTAACGGCGAAATTGAACTGACTGTGACTGATAATGGCCCAGGTATTCCGCCTGAGATCTTGGCCAAACTTGGGCCAAAGCCTGTGAGTCATGGCAAGGAAGATGGACGTGGGTTTGGACTGTCCCATGTCCATAGTACAGTAGCAATCTGGCATGGTCGCATCCAGATCAAGTCGGAGCTTGGAAAAGGTGCCTCTGTTCATATTTTTCTTCCACAGACTAAAGCTCCAGTTTGGTTTGTTTCTGACATTAAGTTGCATCCAGGGACTAATGTTGTGGTTCTGGATGATGACACCTCTATTCATCAAATTTGGAGAGGGCGTTTTGAATCATTGAAGGCAAAATCTCAGGGAATAACCGTTTGGCACTTTTCTCGGCCCTCTGAGCTACGGGAGTGGGTGGGGGCCAACAAATTGGCTTCGCAGTCAGCCTTGTTTTTAATGGATTATGAACTATTGGGTCATACCGAAACCGGTTTAGATTTAATTGAGGAGATGGATCTTTGTTCACGCAGCATTCTTATTTCCAGTCGCGTCGAAGAGAAAGCAGTTTTGGAAACCTGCAAGCGGCTAAGTGTTCGAATTATTCCCAAGTGCCTTGCGGGATTTGTCCCGATGTCATTTGCGGAAGTTATTGACTCGCCCGAATTTATTTTAATCGACAATGACGATCTTATTCAGCACATGTGGAAGACAGCCGCTAAAATTAAGGGCAAAAGGGTTGCAATGTTCAGTGGGCCAAGTGAATTTCTTGATGCATCGGCATCAATCGATAAGGCCACCCCGGTTTATGTAGATGTCAACTTGGATGGCCCACTCCAAGGGGATCAGTTCGCCAAAACCCTTTTTGATGTTGGGTTCACCAATATTTATTTGGCCACAGGGGATAATCCAGAAAAATACGCTCACTTGGAGTTTTTAAAAGGCGTTCGTGGGAAGGCTCCACCGTTATGACTAAAACGGATCTCGCTGATCTAACGGCAAAAAAGGCTGGAATCCCTTATGTGAGAGCAGAGGCTGTTGTGGATACAATTTTTGATGCCATGGTAGAGGCGCTGTTAAAAAATGATCGAATCGAGATTCGCGACTTTGGCACATTCGTTAACCGATCCTACGGAGCATACAAGGGGCGTAATCCACGCACAGGAGCCGTCATCGATGTGGGAGAGAAGCGAATGCCGCACTTTAAGGCTGGGAAGGTGTTGAAGGAGCGAATCAAGGGGTGAGCAAGTGGGATATTCTCATTGACGCGCAGCCTGATTTTCACGAGGCGTCCATAACTTTTGATTTGGATGGCTAAGGTAAAATATAAGGGCAAATTTAAAAGCCCTGCTATGGAGAGATAAGACGTTGTTCAAATATTTACCCGCTCACTGCACTGGCCCCCTTCAAACTGCACAAATTGGCCTAGTTCTACTCTGCGCCTTCAATGCCAGGAATGGCAAAGCTGCTGGAACACATATTTTGATTCTTCGGTTCTTCATTAGTCCTGTCCAAAAGAAAAGCTCGAAACCGTTGTGGCCTCCATGAATAGTTCATGATGGACTAATTTAGCCTTCTCATTTTCAGCCGCGCCAGCCGCCACCATCAAAGGAATCAGGTGATCCTCACGCGGATGAGCGATTCTAGCTGATGGTGCCTCTGACCATAGAAGAAGTTTTTTGTGTCGCTCTTGAGAGGTTGATTGGAGTAATGTCTCCTGAAGCCATTTGTCGAATTCCTCCGATGGCACTCGCGAGGCTTTAGGCTCTCGCATCGATCGGAGATTGTGATAGCTAAGACCGCTTCCCAGAATAAGCACC
>JAHFAA010000236.1 GCA_023250775.1 Bdellovibrionales bacterium | reverse complement strand
TTTTGCAAATATCTTTTGAAACAGTAGTTTCAACAACTCCGTTACAAACCCTGGCCTTAAAATCGACTAACGCTTTTCCGGTAATGTGTGCATCACCAAAAACATCCGCCTCACCATCAACCGAAGATTCACCAAATACTTCGGCGTGTCCATACACCAAAGCGTACCCGGCAACAATTCCCTCGCCATATACCTTGGCGTCATCATAAACCTCTGAGTAGCCAGCAATAAGCGCACTTTCAAAAATTTTGGCATTACCATAAACTTGGGAGTACGCAATAACTTGGGCCTTCCCACCAACCGTAGCCTTTCCGAAAATTTTGGCATCATGGTCAATGAGGGCATCATCGGTAACCTTGGCATAATCCCCCACAAAGGCACTATCGCGTAATATTGCATGTCCGGAAATTTCGGCATTTCCTGAAACCTCGACTCGTTGGAAAAGTCGGGTGTGCCCGGAGATTTTTGCATGATCGCTAATGATGACATTACCCTTAACTTGAGCGTCACCTGTGACAATAGCATGATCATTAACCCGTACGGCATCCCATACCATGGCATGATCACAGATAGAGGCATTAGGGCCGACATAGACAAAGGGACGAACGCTGGCAGTATCGGCCACAAATCCGCCGCCGTTTGGATGGTATTTTCCTTTTGCCCCATTGCAGGGTTGATCAGCATGGGCCGCCTCTATTGCGAAAACACCGATAAACAATACGCCTAAAATGCTTGAGATGTATTTCGACTTTGTCATATGCGGTCCCCATTGTTATGTTAATCTAGGTTTATTTTACTGCTTTTTGTTCGGAGTTAAACTTATATATAATGGCAGGACGTCATAGGGGGAAACTGGGTAAACAATTATATGTAGGGGCCAAAGGCCAGCAGTCTTTTGAAAATGGACAAAATCATTCGCGCTATTTCACCCTCGGGGGACAGTTTTAAATTTTGAACTAAATTGCAGATTGTGGCACCATTAAGTTGTATGAAAATCGATGTCGCCGACAGGCTGGTTGAAATCGAGTCCTGGCTTGAAAATGGCGAGGTCTCACGAGTTCGCGCGGCCTTGACGGATCTATTGCAAAATCGCATTGAGCGGCGCCATGTTTTCACTGTCGCCATGCTTTGCCGTTGCTGCCACTTGCCTGAGCGTGCGGTGCGAATTCTTCATCGTTACATGTACTCTTCTTCACGAACGGCGCCGGATGCCAGTGAAGCGGAAAAAGCTGAATATGCCGCTTCCTTGAATGCCATTGGATGCAATCTCGAAGCTCAGAAATTACTCCAGTCACTAAATACAGATCAAATTCCCAAAGCACTTTTGTTTCATGCTTACACCTATATTTGGCAATGGGATTGGGATGGAGCGGTTGCACCGTTGGAAAAATATCTTGCTCATCCCAAGGCGCTACCTGATCCAAAACTGTGGGCCAAAGTTAATCTTGGACTGGCCTTGACCCATGGGCCGGGAAGACTGGACGAAGCACGAATCTTGTTGGAAGAAGTGAGCAAGGAAACGGTCAATCCCCATCAACGTATGGTTCATAAAAATGCACTGGTAAATCTTTTGCAAAATCAATTCGTAAGAAAAGACTGGAAGGCCGCCCAGGATTCCGTGCGCCAGCTTGAGTCTGATTTTTTAGGAGACGGGGATTCACTTTTTGAGAGTGTGCTGGAACTTTGGAAACATCTGGTTAACCTTTATTCTGCCACTGACCGTCAGGTGCCATTCCGTGCCATGCGAGCACTTCGCATGCGTTTTCGTGAGGCAGGTCTGTGGGAAAATATGCGGGCCTGTGATTACTACGAAGCTGCACTTTTGGGTACTGAAAAATTATTATTACAGCTCTATTTTGGAACTCCTTTTCCGGCCTTCCGCGCACGGGTCAAGAAAACCATGGAGCAATTAAAAATTGCGATTCCTTCACACTATGAGTGGTTTTTCTTTCAGCGCCCTGAGGGGAAACGGGTGGTGATTGAACTGGCAAATGGTCAAAACTCATTAGGCGACAGCTTCTTAAAAGAGGGGCAGGTTCCTTTGAGACTTTTGCAAACTCTTGGTTCGGATTTTTATAAACCTATGCAGATTGCCGAACTTCATGAGCGAATTTATCCTGAGCTAAACTTTGATCCTATCACCTCAGCCAATCGGGTTCATCAGGCCACTCGTCGGTTGAGAACTTGGCTGGAAGAAAATAAAATTCCTCTGGAGATTTCTGAATTTGGTGGATTCTATGCCTTGAGTGCGCCACCTGGATGTGCTATCAAAATCCAATCAGAGGAAAGTCCCTGGACTGAAGCATTGCTTAAGACCAAGCTGCGTTTGCAGTATGCTAAAATCAAAAAACATTTTGGTCGCAAAACTTTTTTTGCCGCTGAACTCCCCGCGCTCTTGGAGATTTCATACAGAAGTTCTGTTCGTGTTTTAAATGAGATTCGTGATGCCGGACTGATCGAACGGGTAGAGCTTGGCCCGCAAACGCATTACAAAATCCGTTCTCCCAAATAAAGGCCCTGGGAGTTAGATACTTCGAACCATCTTAATTAAGAACGTTTGATTTTCCCACGCACGGTTTTTGCGCTCCATGGTTAGTGTTAAAATACTTCTGGAACTTTCCTCGATTTTCTAATTCTAGCGTCTTTTTTATTAATACCCGTGCCGGTGTACGGATACCCTTTCTTTTACCTACACATCACTAACCAAGCTTTGGCATCGCTACCTTGCGCCTGGAGTGAAGGTCAAAGATTTTCCCAGAACTTAATGTAAAAAATCCGCCAAGAATTTAAAAAGTACAATCTGTCACAAATTCTTTCATGCGCTCGTATTTACTTTTCAAATCCCAAATCGAGGAAAAAGACGTTGTAAAGCTCCACAAGATAGACCTGAGGATTCATTCGGAGATGTTATGGGCAAAGCAAAATTTATTCCAGCAGCAAGGCTCACATTCCTAACACCTCTCATTAGATGAGACTGGAAAAAAGCTGGTAAAGAAAATCATTCACAATCCTGCGACAATGGAGAAATCCTTCTTTTGGATTTTGGAATTCAAAAATCATGGTGGGCCCGGTTTATAACTTCTATTTCTCGCTGGATTGAACCTATTGGTGAAAATCTGAAGGGGCACATTCCACAATACATGAGAGACACTGGTTTTATAGATGTTGCTGAAAAGGCCAGCTTCAATACAAGCTTTGGGAGTGTTTCCATCTACCGAGGCCGTAAACAAGAAGAATGTAGCTCATCTAAACAATAATGAGACAGTGTCTAATATAGCAAAAATAACTTTATAATTTTTTATATTTGGGAGAAATTAACCTAGGACAACACAAAGGAACAAAATGAATACAATAACAAAAATAGCAACGCTCTTTATCGCTCTTACTATCACAATCTTTAGTTACGCCGACGAAGATCATCACAAACACCATGGAACTACTCCTGGCCATTCCCTTGGCCATTCCGAAGAAGAGTCACACGCTGCTGGGAAACAAGAAACTATTGAAGGACGTTTAATCGGTCTAACCTGTTTTATTAAGCATGGAGCGACAGGTCCGAGTCACAAAAAATGTGCGCAAGAATGCGCTGAAAAAGGCCTTCCCTTAGGCATTATGACCGATGCAGGGATTATTTATCAGGTAAGCGCCAGTGGCCATGGTTCGCTTGTCGAGGCCAACTCCAAACTTCTTAAATATGCTGAAGAAAAAGTTGTTGTCGTGGGTGAAACCTTCAGCAAAAATGGCATGAACATGATCGTCATTTCCAAGATCAAAGGAAATTAAAAAAACATGACCGCATTAAAACTGATCTGCTCTTTATTCATTCTGTCGCTTTTTCCTGGAATGTGCTTTGCCGATATTTCGGTAAAATCGCCCCCCAAGATTGATAAAGATGGCTTTGAAATTATTGATGAGGGCCCGAGCAGAGATCAGCTTCAAGCGATTAACACGAAATATATGGAGAAAATCAAACCAATTTTTCAAAATAAATGTCTTCCTTGTCATCGTGGTACGACCAATTTTCCCTGGTATCATGCAATCCCTGGGGTCAAACAACTGATTGATCATGATGTTAAAGAGGCCAAAGAACGAATGGATATGTCCAACGATTTTCCCTTTAAAGGCCATGGTGCTCCGAAGGAAGATCTGAAAGCGCTTACGGACGAAGTCCAGAGTGGTGAGATGCCTCCCATGCGCTATCGTGTAATGCACTGGGATTCTGGTCTCACCAAGGAAGAAAAACAGATCATTCTTGACTGGGTTACGGATGCAAACAAGATTCTTGATACTCGGCAATATTAAGCGAGTGTAATTTTTCCACACAAAATCTCGAGATTACCATTAATCATCTTAGAAACTGCTAAGAGTAAGATCGCTTAGTATTGTTTTATCCTCTATGTAATTTGAACGAGAGAGCATAATGGCGTTTGAATTGCAAACAGGAGAGTGTACCTCTTGAAGGCCATTGCGATTATCCCAGGCCTCACCACCCTAAGTGCCGTAGAGCGACCGGAACCGCAGCTCTTAACGACAGATGATATAAAATTGAAAGTCATACGCGTTGGAATTTGCGGGACCGACCGTGAAGAGGCGGTTGGTGGGCGTGCGCTTCTTCCTTCCGATCAAAGAGATCTTGTCATTGGGCACGAGATGTTTGGTCAAGTTGTCCAGGTTGGAACAAGCGTCACACATGTGAAGTACGGCGATTTTGCCATTTTCACCGTTCGGCGCGGCTGCGGAAAATGCCGGCCTTGTGCCGTAAATCGCTCGGACATGTGTCGTACGGGTGAATATCTCGAACGAGGAATCTGGGGCGCAGATGGTTTTCAAGCGGAATATGTTGTTGATAAAGAGCAATATGTTGTGCGCATTCCTGAAGAACTGGCGGCCGTCGGAGTGTTAACAGAACCAATGTCGGTGGCGGAGAAGGCCATCGAGGAAGTATTGCGAGTTCAGGCCGCGCGCCTTCCAGATCTTCGCGACACCACGGAATGGATTAAGGGGCAGCCTTGTTTGGTGGCCGGTTTAGGTCCCATCGGTCTGCTGGCCGCACTGATTCTTCGGCTTCGGGGTGCCAAGGTTTTTGGTTTAGATATTGTTGATGAATCGTCGCCTCGCGCGCGATGGCTTGAGGGAATTGGCGGCCAATATATCGATGCAAGAAAGATTCCGGGCGGAAAAGTGAAAGACTCAATTGGGAAGATGGAAATCATCTTTGAAGCTACGGGTATTCCTTCGTTGGAGTTCAGCCTCTTGGATGCACTGGCACTTGATGGGGCCTACGTTTTAAGCGGAATTCCCGGTGGTGATCGGCCGATTGAAGTTCACGGCGCTAAAATTATCAGTCGCCTGGTCTTGGGCAACCAAATAATGCTTGGAAGCGTGAACGCCAGTAGTAATCATTATCAAATGGCCGTGGAAGATCTTCTGTCTGCTCAAAGACAATGGGGGAGTCATATCGCGACTTTAATCACGCATCATTATCCTTTCACTGAATTTACCGCGGCGGTTATGAATCATGATGATCATGACATAAAGGTGGTGTTGGAATGGCAGTAGGAGAGGGAATGCAAGACACCTTTGCTCCTGGCTGGCCCGGTAGTCCAGCACGTTGGACCTCAAGCGCCAAGAGTGGTGTTGGCACTTCACTGAGTTTGTCGAGCCGTGTTTGGTTTTCAATTAGCCATGGGATTTTGAATGAGATTTATTATCCACGTGTCGATCAGGCGTGTACCCGAGACATGGGATTACTTGTTACGGATGGCCAACGATTTTTCTCGGAAGAAAAGCGCAATGCTTCTTCGAAAATTCATTACCCGACTCTGGGTGTTCCTCTCTATCATCTCGTGAACACTTGCATGCAAGGAAAGTATACCATCGAAAAGGAAATTCTCAGTGATCCCAAGAGAGATGTCTTGCTTCAGCAAACGCGTTTTTTGCCGCTTAAAGGAAAACTGGAAGATTACCATCTCTATGTTCTTCTCGCTCCCCATCTGGCCAATCAAGGTGCTGGCAATTTTGCTAGAGTAGGAGAATATAAGGGTGTTCCCATGCTTTTTGCTGAGCGAGACCGCAATGCCCTTGCTTTGGCCTGTTCCGCTCCTTGGCTGAAGCGCTCGGTTGGTTTTGTCGGCGCTTCCGATGGGTTCCAAGATCTTAAAAAAAATAAAAAAATAATTTCTGAATATACTCGTGCTGAGAATGGAAACGTCGCGCTGCTGGGAGAAGTTGATCTTCAGGCATGCAATGGAAAATTTC
>JAHFAA010000003.1 GCA_023250775.1 Bdellovibrionales bacterium | reverse complement strand
AACTAATTTAGCGCTCACTTCTCAGTTGGAAATCAATGTTGTGCTTACGGCCCATGCACTGTTTATGGAGTCCGTGGGGCAGGATACTGCCGAGGCATGGCAAGGAACGAGGAATGCTATCCTTGCTCAGAAAGGAACTTGGATTAAATCTCGAATCGCTCAGCAATATATAAAAAAATATCCGAGTGAGAAAGAAGCTATTCGCTCTGATCTCATGGCCCTTGTTGGAGCAAAACAAACTCGCGCACCTGCTGCAGAAGAAATCGAGGATGAGAACGAGGACGCTCATGAATAAATGGGGCATTCTGACGTTCGTTTTAGTCGCGATCGCTGCTGTTTATTATTTTTTTCCTTCCAGTGAAAATCAGCTGGTGGTGGAGAGTCAAAAAGAGACTGCCTCAGTCACCCAGGCGGAAGTGAAGCCAAAACCGACCGCCACAGTTCACACTATTGGTGAGGCAAAGATCAATACCGTTCCCATTCCGGAACCTCCCGCAATTGAACGACGGCTGCATATGCTGACACCGGAACTTCGGGAACTGGTCGAGAAGAACAATCGTCTCGCTTACTTTAAACAGTTGGCCCCCTTATTTCCTGAAGATCAAAGTGGACAGCATCTCTTGGTCATGGCGACTTTTCTTGATCTGCACGGGCAGACCGATTCGGCCATCGTAAAACTCTTAAACGATCACAAGCAACAGCTGATGAGCAACCCGGAGGAGGCGATGTTGGCCCTGGGAATTGCCATGAAAAACTTCGGTCAGCAATTTTCCTCTGAAAAACAGGCCTTCATTCATCTGATTGGAGAGCTTAATATTCCCTTGGAGGAAAAAAGGGAGCTCCTCATGGCCGAAGGTAAAAGGGCCTTAGACAAAAACGAGGCAGCCGGCCCGGCGCGATTAACTCCCGGTGTGGTCATGGCCGTGCTGGGAAATCTCTATCTTGACCAGGGCCAGGAGAAAAATCTCTACCCTTTGGTGCGTGAAATTGTCTTGGCCCATCAGGAAGATCCCGAGATTCAAAAAAATGTCATTTTGGAGTACAAACGCTTTGATCGCCAACACTCAAAACAGCTCTGGGATGAGTCGGGATTTGGCAAAAAGTAGTGTCCGAGAAAAGGAATCAGCCTTTTTGATTTGCTAGGCAACTAGTTGAAAAAAAAAGGGGGGTCGGAGACAATAGAATAAATACACAGAATAGTAGGGGATTCGCCATAAAAAATGTCTCGGTTCATACGTCACTGGCCACCAAGATTTCACTTTTCACCATCCTTATGGTCAGTATCGCGGCGACTTTAGTGGGGGCCGTTTTTTATTTTGGTGAAGGTCGAAATTTAAATGCCCAAAAATTTTCAGACGTTGCCAAAGAAACCGACCACATTGTTCCTCATCTTTTGAATGGGATCAATGAACTGGTGCATGATACGGAATATTTGTCAGGGCTGCCTCAGATTAAAAAATACATGGGAACAGAGAATGGTGACTTACGCGGGCATTATCGTAATGAACTTCGTCCTTTTTTCGCCACTTTTCTCTCGATCAAAAAACAATATATCAATGTGCGCATGATTGACTCCAATCGCAACATGATCGAATTTGAAGGAGATCGGCCGGCATCGAAGGCCAAAAGCATTGATGAAGACGACATCCCTTCGGAGGGAGAAGCTAGTGCCGGGGCCGACGAAAGTCAGCCGCAAGAAAAGGCCAGTGTAAATTTTAAATTCAACGATTATCCAGGGAAAAAAACCTATTTATCTGACGTGCATCTCTTGCATCACGATCTTATCGGGAGTGGGAAACGAATGGCGATCATGGATGCCATCCATTCTGTATATGATGGAGAGCGAAGAGTTGGCATTCTCGTGATCACGCTCAATATGGGCAGCGAATTTGCAGAGCTGCAACAAGAGGTGCATAAAAATCCTTATGCAGAACTTTATATCACCAATGAGAGAGGTGACTATCTTGTTCATCCCGATAAGATGATGACCTTCGGCTTTGAGGACAATAAGAAGTTCAAGATGCAAGAGGATTTTGCGAAGACGGCCTTCTTTTATTTATATCCGAAGGATCAAAAGGACCTAACTTTTGACCCACACTTTATTCAAAGTGAACAGGTCATGAATTTGGTTAAGGTTCCTTTTGATGCTTCAGAACCATCGCGTTTCTTAGTTGTCGGGATCATGCTTAAGTTCGATCAAGTTTTGCAACAATTCAAGAGCATTCGGACCCGCAGTGTTCTGCTGGCGGGAGTCTTGGTTATTTGTATTCTCTTTAGCACTCGTTTTTTCTACCGTCGTTTGGCGCGAAATTTAAATGCCATCACGTTGGCGGCGGAAAAATATTCCGACGGGGCAGGGGAGTTGGATTTATTAATTAATAGCAACGATGAGATAGGGGTTCTGGCCGCGACCTTTTCAGGCATGGTTCATCAGATCAATGAGCGAACAAAACGACTGGTAAAAAGTGAAGAGCAAAGTCGGATCGCCAAAGAGTTTGCCGAAAAGGCCAATCAACAAAAGACCACCTTGCTGAAAAATTTACGCCAGCAAAAATCTGAACTGGAGCGGATTTCCAAGGAAAAAGATGATCTGCTTGCGGTTGTTTCCCATGACTTGAAAAATCCTTTGGCGGTGATCGAGGCCTCGCTCAAAATTCTCATGGAGGACGCCAAGGCCGCTCCCAATACCTCTGCCGAGAAACTTGATCTGATGCGAAGGGCGCAAAACAGCTCCAAATTTGCCTTAAATCTCATTACTGATTTGCTGGATTTGGCGCGGCTTGAAGGTGGTATTAAACTCAATTACGAAATTTTTATGTTTAATAAAGTGGTTGCTGAGGCGACAGACAGTTTGCTTTTGAAAGCTAAAGAAAAAAATATTTCAATTCAAGCTTCTGTCCCAAATGATTTAAAAATTAATGCCGATTACGGTCGAATTCTTCAGGTGATTAATAATATCGTCGGCAACGCCATTAAATTTACGCCGAATAACGGAAAGATTGTCATCAATGCCACTTTGGATCAGATGAAACAGGCCAAACCCATGCTCAAAATTACCATGAGCGATACAGGCATTGGCATTCCCAAAGATATGTTGGCGCGCGTTTTTGATAAGTATCAGCAAGTTCGGCAAAAAGACCGCGAAACAGGCACGGGACTCGGACTCACCATATGCAAAAATATTTGTGAACAACATCATGGTTCAATTACAGTTCAGTCCGAGGAAGGAAAAGGCAGTACTTTTATCGTTACTTTGCCCCAGGCCCTGGATATGGCACAAACGGCTGAAGGAATGTCGAGGGCCTCAGCCGTTCAATCCATTTTGATTGTCGATGATGATGTGGATGTCACAACTTTGCTGATGTCCCGTCTCAAAAAATATAATTATAATGTTCTCTGTGCCAAAAACGGCCTCGAGGCCATCGGCCTGTGCCAAAAAGTACTGCCGGATTTAGTTCTTTTGGATTTAGAAATGCCCATTATGAATGGGATTGAAACACTCAGGCGTTTACGATCGATACATAATGCTCAGAAATTGCCGATCATTATTCATTCCAACAAAATTACTCCAGAAAATATTGAACTTTTTAGGCCCGATGCCAACGATTACATTCAAAAACCTGCCAAAATGAACGATTTATTGGCCAAAATTCAGCAGCATATCAGCAGTCCAAAAACTGCGCCGATTTTTGAAACAAATGCCCCCGCCAAAATTCTTTTAATCGATGATTCAGATGATATTTTTGCGCTTTTTCAGATTTTTTTGAAAAAAACGCCGCATAAATTACAATATGCAAGTTCGGCCGAGGCCGGTTTAGAGTTACTTGGTCATAATGCTTTTGACATCGTTTTCATGGATCTCAACTTGCCAGGTATGAATGGCCTGGAGGCCACGGAAAAATTGAAAAAGATGGCGCACGAAGGCCTGTCCCATATTCGGGTGGCGCTGTTAACGGCGACACATCCTGACCAAATTCGCGATGCCGCCCTTAAAGCAGGGGTTGATATGGTCTTAGAGAAGAAACTATCGAAGGAAAAAGTGCTGGATTATATTGAACAATTGATGGCCATCGAAGGTTAAACCCTATAATTCTCTACCCTATAATAGCAATTATAGGGTAGAGACCAAACTCTACCCAGATAACTCATTAACAATACCAATTGATCCTTTGTGGTCTAATTCCATCGCGGCCTCGATGCGGTGGATTTTTAAATCACGAAAACCGATTTCGATCATAAGTTTTGCTGCTTCGGTAGCATATCCATTGCGCCAAAATTGATTGTAAATCTCATAACCTAAATTTGCCCAATTGAGTCCTTGTCTCATAATGAGATATAAACTCACAGTGCCTAGATGCTGGCCGGTTTTCTTATTAAAAACTCCATAAACGTAGCACTCATCTCGTTTGGCCTTTGCTCTGAGGCGTTTAACTCTGACCCTAAACGAGGTTTGAGAAATGGCCTGAGGTCGGCACTTTGGTGAATCATATTTATTCTGTTTTTCTAGTGTATTTAAGTTCGCCTCACGCCATGCTTGGTAATCACCCGTAGAAAAAGGTCTTAGAATGACTCGTCTACCTGATTTCGGATTCATTTTCATTTTTTCTCTTTAAGCTTAAAATAGGTAACCTAAGCGCCATGTCAAGACACGTAATTTTATCTCATTGTCATCTTGAGACACTCCGCTCACTTTCTCACTTGTCGCTTGATAGTATGTCACAGGAATAAATTCTAATAACAGGTTGTTACTAATTTTTTGATATCCCAATCCTACTGCAAATCCATAATTACGCGACTTCCATTTTTTGTCTCGTTGACCAATCTCACTCCTGGTTAATTCCAAATTTTGAATTTCAGGACCAAATCTAAAAAAATAACTATTCACTAAATATGTAAAAGATGTTCCAAATATTTCACCTTTTGCGTCCCGAGTAGGTCCAGTATTTTTGTCCGAAGAGCCACCAGAGCTTGCGGAGAAGCTAACTTCCAAACTCTTTGAAATTCTATATCCGACAGACGCCGTGACAAAAGACTGAAATATTAGAAGAGGCCCCTCTGTTCCGGCCGCTACATAGATTTTTTTTTCACTAGCATTGATTGAATTGGCAGTGAAAATAACCAAAATAAAAATGAAAATGCGTGTATATATCGTGGACCTCATAATATTTCCTTACTTATTTTTTCTTCTTTTCTGGTCTGATTGTATTGGTCATGAGGACTTTCGATTGATTATAAGCTTGGTAAAAAAACTTGTGAACGAATTTTAGGAACATCAGGCAACATCAACCCTAACATCAACATCTGGGTAAATTTCCGATAGGTACTTAATCAATCTATCTACCGTGAACTCTTCAAAATGATAGTGCAAAATTTTACTCATTAAGGCCTCATCAATCCCAATCCTGAGGGCCAATTCCCTTTGAGTTATGCCTTGAGTATTTTTACAGATCACAAATTGCTCGCACAAGTGAAACTTTATCCGATCAATGGCGGGAGCGTCCTTCGGCAAGGGCCGCGAGGCCATCCCCTTACTCAGTCGGTTTCGAACTTCTTCTAATTTTTTTTGCGGAGGAAATTTTTTCATTTTTTTTCTTCAATCTAAAAGCGTTTATGACACCTAAAAACTCATCGTGCAGGCAAAGGAGCAGTACAAGGCGATATGGTTTGCCTTCGAAAACGACTGGCGCAACAACAAAATATTCAAATCCAGTGTCCTGCTCCTCTATTGGAAAAATTCCACCATGAAGCGTCTGAACCAACTTTAGAATTAAAACATCCGTTATCTCTGAGTGCTTCTGTCGGTAATGTTGATCAATAATCACACTCGTAAGTTTGCGATTATTAATTGTTAACTTCAGTGGATATTCATTCCGCTCAGTTCCCATGTCTTTTATGCCATAACTTGACAATATTGTCAAGTTCCTCTACGGATGTGAAATCGCAAGCACCTCATATGCCTCTTCAAAGGCCCATCCTTAGCACAGAATTGCTGACACCCATAAATGAGCAATCATTGTTGTTCAAAGTAATTCAAAATTAAAACGTTTGCATTGTGTGTTCTTGTCCTAAATAATCAATCGCCAGACATCATAAATAGGATATTATTCCACTTTTTTGGGAGCTTTTTTCCGCTTATTTCACCTGGATTGGCATGAGATAATTGCTTTAACGAGGAAATTTCCATGGATCACGACTATCGCCAACTTAAAGGCATTCATTTCTTAAGACTTCACGGTTCTCATCTTGAACGCGCCCGCATGCACGGAGAAATTTTAAAAAGGCCGATTCAACAAGGCGCCATCCCGGCCTTGGGCAAGAAAAATGAATGGATTATTCGTCGAGCTGGTGGCGCGTTTGCTTGGGGACCATTGCAAAATGCCGCCGTGGCCTTCTACCATAATCTTTTGATCCCGCTGATGTCGAAATCGCTTTTGCCTCGGGATCGTGAACTTATGATGACGTTGGCAGAGGCCGCCGAAGTACCTTACAAGACAATTTCGCGCGCCATGTTTCAGGCCGATGGTCTGATGCTTTTATCCCGTCTCTCCATCATGAAATATCTCTTCAAAGATTTTCCCGCCCAGGAGTTACCGGGCTGTTCCAGTTCGGTGGTCCATCCTAGTTTGACTTTGAACAAGAAAATGCTGGTGTCACGTAACCAAGATTATCCCGTCACGGGGCCTTGGGAACGAGAAACAACCGTGATTTTTCACGAACCCACTGAGCCGGGAGAAATTCCTCACGTTTGCGTGGTCAGTGCCGGTCTGCATACCGCCGGTCTCACAACCATGAATAAAGCAGGCCTCACGGTCGCCGCTCACGCTCATTTTGGACGCGATGTGAGTGTCCGTGGCATGCCGATTTTTGTGCTGGGAGGCCTGGTCGCTTCGCGCGCTAAAACTTTAAATGAGGCGGTCGAGATTGTGCGAGAGCACAACCGTTATGCCAATTGGACCTTCGTCGTTTCTTCCGCCAAGGAACAAAATGCTATTGCAATTGAAATGGGCCCGAAAAAAATGGCCGTCCGGTCGATGGAAGATGGACTTCTCACCCACACCAATTTTTTTCATACTGAAATGAAGGAAAAAGAAGCGCTCATTTGTGGCGGCCGTTATCACGATGATCAGGCGCGTGTCTGTCGCATGCGCCAGGTGCTGCTCGCCAACAAAGAACAGATCACACCATCCACAATGTCTGCCATGCTGGGCGATCACGTCGATCCATGGACCGGTGAAGAACGCGTGCTTTGTAACACTTTGAGTGTCATGGCAACCGTCAAATCGGTGGTCTTTTCTCCTGAAGAACAACAGCTTTATGTCAGTACCCGAGGCCGCTCACCCATGGGCCTGGGCGATTTTATGAAAATTGATGTGAATTCTTTTTGGAGTGATAAAACTTCAGATGAAGAATGGCCGATGATCGCCGGAAATCGTCCCAAAACGCCGGGGTTTTTGCCTGCGGTTGACGAGTATCGCGAAGGATACCGCATCTGGCATATGGAGTCCCATACCGACGACTATGCCGAGCGAGCTTTGGTTCATTTGCGTAAGGCCCAGGCACTGTTGCCCACCGACCCTCACCTCTCCATGCAAGTTGGGATTGTGGGCCTTAAGCTTGGCCATTTTCGCGAGGCCATTACCCATCTGGAACAGGCCAAGCGCGGAAAATTGGTGCAGTATCTGGCGGCGGTTTGTGATTTATTTTTGGCCAGGGCCTGTGATGCCGAAGGTGATCGCGAGCGCGCGCTGAAACTTTATCAAACCTGGGCACAATATCCTGATCCGCGTTTGCGCAAGGCCATGGAAGAAGGCATTCGCCGGCCGTTTCAAAAAAATAAAACCGATCAGATCATGCTCGACATGCAGTTTGTTGATCCGATTATGTATTAAGGTGGCCACAGGCCAAGGCACTTTTTCAAGCAATAGGCCTCAGGGGGCTAGACAAATGCTGTTTCAACTCACAGAAAGTACATGCGATCAGATGTATACTTGAGTGAAATGCGCAATTAACCGATAATAGGGTGAAATTTACCGCAGTTGTGCCATAGAAAATGGATCTTAGTTTTCGTGGTACAATATTTTTTGTTAAGGGAGGCCAATGGGTACTATAACAGGCCTGGAAATCGTGACGACTTTAGGTCCGTCGACTTCGACACGCGAGCGGGAAAAAGCGCGCGAGCAAGAGAATGCTCTTCGGACCATCAAGGGTAAAATTATTGTGGTGGAAACTTCGCCTGAAGCGGTTCGCAGGCTGAAGGCCATCTTTTATCAATTTGATGTTATCAGTATGTCACAAGTTGATGATTTCACGGTTAAAAGCGCCTTGCTTGAACATCCTGATTGCTCCCTTCTTATGATTCAAAAAAGTCTTATGATGTACCACCGTCCCGCCATCTTGGGCGTCATGGACCTGCTTGTTTCCCTGGGAATTCCGATCCTCTTTCATGAGAAAAATGACATCACCTTCAGTGATAAGTTATTGGAAAAGGCCATTCGGGCCATGGGTCTTTGGGGTTAGTGCATACTTTTTTCCCTGATATCTTCCCATTCAATATTTAGTTTGCCATATAAGAAGGCCTAATACTTTTTCAGGGGAAGATCGATGCGTTTATTAGGCCTTACTCTGCTTTTTGCAGCACTGACGGTTGCCCATGCCGAAGTCCTTCCAAAACAATTTCCCGATGACAATACGGTTTATCGGCCCACTGTTGACGCGGGAATGTCGCGCTATTTGGCCCGTTCACTCTATGGCACCAATAAAATTGCGCTTACTTTTGACGATGGCCCAAGTGCCTTGCGAACGCCAAAGATGCTGGATCTGCTAAAAGAATTTGGCGTGCATGCCACCTTTTTTGTTCTGGCCTCAGAAATTAACGAAAGCACTCGTCCCGTGATTGAACGTATCGTGAATGAAGGGCATGAACTGGCCAGCCACGATTTCAATCATGATGACAATAATGGAGAAACTGAACAGGTTTATCGAACAGGGCTGAAAAAATCCATCCTGACCCTCGAAGGAATTTTAAAAGACATGGGTGTTCATCAGCGTGAGATGTACTATCGTTTTCCTTACGGCGCTTATGGCCTGGCCCATACCTATCATCACCTGAACGTCATGAAAGAAGTTTCACAGGAATTGTATGGCGATAATTGTATCAACTTTGTCTTCTGGGATATTGATACCTCTGACTGGGTGCCAGGGATGACTCCGCAAGATATTGCCCAGAATGTTCGCGCCAATATGGAAGGCGGCACGGCCTTTACTTTTAAAACCACGACGGTGAATGGTCAGCATGTCTGGACCAAAGTTCCTTATCAGATCACCAAACCGATCAAAGGTGGCGTGTCTCTCATGCATGATATTCATGAAAAAACCCTTGCGGCAACACGCTTGGTTTTGACCGAGGCCAAGGCCAAGGGATGGGAAATTGTCCCTCTGAATGTGGCCAAAGAATACGACTATGGGTCGAAGGAATGCGTGCTCAAATAAACTGCCTCAAATAATTGGCATACTTTTTATCAAGGCCCTTTTCTGGGCCTTTTTTTTTGCTAAATTTCGTCTTACTTTCATAGGGTTAAATGACAGGATGGGAAGATATAATTTAATAGCGTCATTCAACCGAGAAGATAAGAGACAATATCAGTATGGTACCTATGAAAGTGATGTGCGCTCTTTTTTTGCTCGCTTTAGTAAGCGCCTATGCTCAGTCGCCGGGCAGTGGCGATTTTACTTCGCGCGGAGTGATCAGCACACCCGGGCTTCTCAAGAAATTGATGGATGTCCCTGACGTCAAGGCCGCCTACGAAGCATGCAAAACAAAACCAGCGCAGGCAGGCTGTTTTCCAAGTGCGGCAGCTGGCGCACCAGCGGCACAACCGCCCGCGAGTTCCACGGGCGACAATTCTCTTTTAAGGCCCGAGTGTCAGAAACTTATGTCTGATTGTGTCTGGGCGGAACTGGGGCCTGCCAAACAAGGACAAATTCTTTCCGCCTTAAACGATCGTGAAGGAAGTGGTGGCGGACAAATTGATAAACAGTACGAGGGCGTGGATATTGGCTCTGTTGCCAACCAAAGTGATCGCGCCTTTGCTCCCATGCGTGATTTTTTCAAGAAACAACTGGAAGAGGCCTTGTATGGCGATTTAAAAACGGCCAGCAACAACACCACGGATCACGCCGTTTTTTTAAAAATCTATGAAACCCGAGTCAGTAAAAATTTGGTGGAAACGATTACCGGATTTTGCATGGATGTCAGTCCCGCCGTGATGGGATCAGGGAATGGTTCGCGGTCCTATAAACTAGGCACCGAAACAGGCACTGGCCCGGATTCACGTTTTGATTTTAGAAAGCAGCATGGTGAAATGCTGTCCCAGGCCGCTACGGCGGGCAATGTGTGGAAAACCTGCGCGTCAGATATCCGTTTTATTTGTACCTATAAGGGTGATACGTGTCCTCCTCAACAGAGTTATAGTGAGATCGCGGCCTCCGTGGCCTCGAGTGGGAGTGGTTCATCCGCCCCTGCCTCAGCTTCTTCAGGGCCAGCCGTACAGGCCCCGGCCTGCGCCAACGATGATGCCACTCAAAAAGAAGCATGCAAGGTTGAAGCGGCCATGAAAGAGGCGCGCGCCGCCCTTCTTGCGGCGGCACAGTTAAAAACTGCTTATGGCAGTGCTTTCGGGGGAGGCGACTCATTCCAAGGTCTGGCCAATGCCAAGGTTTATACCGGTGGCGGAACGGCCGGTGAAAAAAGTATTGATGAGGTTGCTACCCTGACCAGTAAAGACGTTGAAACAAATTATGGTGCTGGGGCCTCGGCCGAAGCAACAAGACTTGCTCAGGCCTGTGGAGCGGCGGCCCAGACCGCTGCTGGCGGCAGTGGGAGTGCCACATCGTCAAGTGGTGCTGCCAGTACGGGGTTTGATGCTGAGGCCTGCAAACGTTATGTTATGACGCAAGAAAAGGCCAAAGACGCCGAGGCCGGGATTACCGAATATGCCATGCGTTCCAAGGTCATGCAGGAAAGGATGAAAAAGGATCTTATCTCAGATACGACAGGACAGAACTTGGCAAAATATTTAAAAGAAACTGGCTTGAGCGATAGCGAAATTCAGGCCATTCAAACTGACGATGCCAAGAAACAAAAGGCAGTCGCGGGGATTCTCGCCAATTATGAGGCCCAGCGGCAGCAGGTTATTTTGGATATGCAGGATAAGATTAAGAATAAAAAAACAGCTCAGGGCAATACTTTCGACAAGGATAGCGTCGCCACTGCTGCTAACGCCATTCAGGCCGAATTATCCAGTGAGCCAGATCGTTACAAGCGGGTAACAAACTACAGCAATTTAGTCACAGTCTTTTTGCAGAAATCGGGCAGTGGCCCAGGCGGTATTTCTTTCTCTGCGGGCGCTTCAGTTGAAAAAGAATTGGCCAATTCCGCCCTCGATCCCAATACCAACTCTGCCATTCGAACCAACTTGGCCAGTCAAGGGGCCGGTGGTGGTGGTGGCAGTCAGCAGGCCCAGCAGTCCTTACTTAAGGGCGAAGAGTTAAATAGTCTCCTCCTCGATCTCAAGTAAAAATTACTCTCCTGTGTCAACACAAAATCGCACTCCCCCTTTTCAAGTTTCTTTGAATATGTCACCCTTCTCTATTGCATTTTACAGTCACCTTTAGGGGGAAAATATGAATTACTACAGCGACAATAAAGAATGGCAATGGCTCTTTAAAAATGCCCTTTACTGGGAGCAAATTCTGCCACTCTACTACCCTTCCTATCCGACAGAAGAGGGGCACAAAGGGCCGGAAGATATTAAACAATTCTTAGAAGAACTGCTCTCTACCACCGGCGACTGGTGCGCCAATGTGATTGAACCTCGTGCGGCGGAACTGGATGACGAGGGTGCCGGCAAACTTGAAAATGGCAAAACCATCCCCGGCCCTATTCTCTCTCAGCTCTATAAGGAGGCCAGTGAGATGGGCGCCTTTGGTTTAACTCTGCCCAAGGAATACGGCGGCATGGACGTGCCCGTTTCCACCGGCATGATGATGCTGGGCCAGTTGGGCCGTGCTTGTATGGCCAGCTCTGTGCAAGTCGCCTTCTTTAGCTGCGTGGCCGAGATGATTCATCGCTTCGGGGAGAAGGTTGATCAGGACAAGTACATTGCCCGGATTATTAAGGGCGAAATAAGCGGTTCCATGAATTTGACCGAACCAGGTTGCGGTTCTGATTTAGGCTCACTTAAGACCACCGCGACTCCGAAGGGTGATGGAACCTATCTGTTAAATGGTACAAAAACTTTTATTACCAATGCCGGTGGTGGTATTGGGTTGGTTCTCGCTCGCATCAAGGGGGCGCCAGAAGGACTTGATGGCGTTTCCATGTTCCTGGTTGATCAAACCCATCAAAAAAATGACCTGAACTTTCGTGTCACAAAAAATGAAGAAATAATTGGTCTCCACGGCTCGTTTACCTGTGAAGTGGTTTATGAAAATACCGTCGGTAAGCTGATCGGCGGTGAGAATAAAGGTTTCAATACCATGCTCCACCTGATGAATGAGGCGCGGATTGCCGTGGCCATGCAGGCCTTGGGAGGGATCGAGAATTGTCTGCACGCCGCCCGTCAGTATGCCGAAGAACGCCAGGCCTTTGGTCGGCCCATCGCCGAACTTCCACTCATGAAGCGCAATTTGCAAGACTATGAAACTGAGCGTGACGCCATTCGCGCCATGTTGGTGGATACCCTCTCACACTTCGATATCTATCAGCGTCTTGATTTGAAAAAACGCCACACCGGCGATCTCACGGCGGCCGAAAAAGAGATGCACGATGATGCTCTCCTCTGGACCCGCAAGCGCACACCGCTGGTGAAATATTATGCCTGCGAGGCCTTGGTTAATCTCTCCCAGCGCGCGATTCAGGTGCTTGGAGGCTACGGGCTTATGAAAGAGTATAAAATCGAACGCGTTCATCGCGATGCTTTCGGGCCGCTCTTGTACGAAGGCACCAGCCAGATTCAGGCCTTGATGGCCTTGAAAGATGTTGTGAAGTACGCCGTTAAAGACCCCAAAACTTTCTTCAGCAATATTTTCTACAAGCATCCGACGTTAGAATTTTTAAGTGGGAGTAATGATTGGACCTATGAGTTCAAGTCACAGCATTACAAATTTAAAAAGAAGATGTTGGCGCTTTTGTTCCAAACGCTTAAACCCGGCAGTACCGGAGAGATGTTCAATCCTAAGAGCTGGATGAAAATGGATGAAGAGAAAATTGGCGGACTTATGGTTCATGCCGAAACTCTCTGTCAGGCCCTGAGCTATATGGAAACTCTGCGCGTCCTCGCCGAGCACGCCAATCTTGATAAGGATCGTGCCGATCTCTTCTTCCGTTACAGCAAGTTGGTTACGCCTCGGTTGGAAGGGATCTACTCTGACTGGGATATTCGTACTCAGAATGCCTAATTAGTCCACGCTGTGGGTGAGAAAGGTTTGCTGAACAGACTCAAAGGTAACTCCGTCCGGACAGGGGATACGTTGAGTCTGGTCGCTTTCCAGCCCAAGGATAACACCTGGAAGAATCGGGCCGGTTTCAATCTGCTTTAAATCTTCTCGAGCAACAATAAATTGGCCAAAAGTGGCCGACTGATTGTTCAGATCTCGCCGCGCCAGATAGGAAATGACCTTCGCGCGACCGTCTTCGGCATAAAATTTAAATTGTCGTTTGCCGTCGGCCTCATCCACCGTGTTGTTGGCCGATTGCCCCTTCAGAAGTGAAGCACATAAAGGCGCCAGAAGTCCTGTCGTATGGGTTTCAACATTCTTAAAATAAAAGACGGCAAGATTAGAATCGTAGAGTAAAACTCCGTTGGTTTCATGCAGACGTGTCGTGATCACGGTCGATGATTTCTGGCGATTGCAGCCGGTATAATCTACTTGAAAAGAAAAAATCTGATTGAGATGCTGTGAACGATATTCTGTCGCCTTATTTCGAAGCGCCAGACACATCGTATAGGCAATTTCCATCTCTTTGCCTGCCAGCACCTGAGCGGTATCTAAGATCGAGCCGATGGAGGTGGCGACGCCAACACGTTTTTGTGGGCCAACTTGGCCACAACTTACGAGGATCATCAATGTCATGATGGGCAACCAGGCCCACTTGCGATTTGACATAGCACCCTCTTATCGGCAAAAACTACAGAAATTTACTTCTTTTTAGAGTAGAGTGTTTTCCTATGACGAATGAATTTCAGGGTAATTTAGGCAAGTATCGCGTAACTCAGACTCATGCTGGAGATTGGACAATCTATTCCGAGTTTTTTGATGAGAATTGCCACTCGCTCGAAGGTAGCATTGCGGAAACAGATGCGGTGTATATTCAAGGCACTGAGCTTAAGGCCCAGGCCGAGCAGGCCTTGCGGGAAAAGCGACCACTCTCTATCTTAGAAGTCGGCTTTGGGGCCGGTGTCGGTGCCGCGCGGGCCTGGAATTTTGCCCAAACAATACCTGAGCAATCAGTTTATTTTTGTAGCCTAGAATTAGACGCGGATTTGGCGCGCTATGCTCTTCACCTTGGGCCCTTTGCTGACTGCTTTAAAGCTTTTTGCAAGGTTGAGCATCACAATAGCTGGAGAGTCGATTACAAAAATTTTCATCTTCACATCTTGCTTGGCGATGCCAAACAAACAATTCGCCAGCTGGTGGATGAAGGAAAAAAATTTGACGCCTTTTTTCATGATCCCTTCGGGCCTCAAAAAAATCCTTCTCTTTGGACAGTGGAAATTTTCCAAAATTTAAAATCCCTCACCTATCCTACTTCTGTGCTCACGACTTATTCTTCGGCCATTGCCATTCGCAAGGCGATGCTTGAGGCCCAGTGGGCGATTGAGGAATTTCCCGGTTTTGGACTCAAAAAATCTTCCACCCGAGCGAGGCCCTCTGGTAGAATAGAAAACGCTCTCTTAGAGAAATTGGGACGCTCCCCTATTGGGGCGTTACGTCAGCATCCAGGCCTGGTGGACGGCAAGGTAAAGTAATATGGCGCAAATTCTTTTGATTCATTCTAATGCCAACGTCCGCGATTTGATTGCCCTCAATCTCTCCACCTATTTGACCGCTCATATCATTCCTCGAGCAACTGCAGAAGAGGCCATCGCGCTTTTAGAAATTCTGCCCAATATTGATATGGTGGTCACTGAAGGCAAAATCGAGAAGGAAGAGACCGCCCAGCTTTTGATCGAATATATTAATACTCATGCTTTGAATACTGAGCTGGTGGTGATGGGACCACTTGAAAAAGGTATCGCACAAAAAATTAAAAATGGATTGCTGGTTGCCGATCCTTTGAATTGGGAAGGAGCGGTGGATGCCGCCTCAAAAATCTTCGGCGTCACCCTGGAAAATCTCAAAAAGAAAATTGCACCGGTGTATATCCCTATTGCCTCCGACTATTTTCACGCTCTCCATTCATCTCCCTGCGATGTTTTTATTCGCATCAAGCAAGGTGAAGGGCAATACCAATATTTAAAGCGCATTCACCGTGATGATGCTTTTGAATTGAAAGATATTAAGCGTTATGAAAGTCAGGGCCTGCAATATTTTTTCATCTTGAAAGATGATCGTGATGCCTTTGCCACCTTTGTCAGCAATGCTCTGGTGATGCGTTTGGAAAAAGAAATTCTTGAGGCCGGGATTAATCGTGATCCCGCGGAGCAATTGCCAGTCTTGGGCGAATCTTATGATCTGGCGCTACGATCGATTATGGAACAGGGACTGAATGTCAGCACCATTCAGCTGGCCGATACTGTTATTCAAAGCATGATTTCGACCACTGATCGGTCCAAAGTCTTGGGGCCACTTTTTCGTCAGATTATTGGCCTTTCCACCGGACGACTTTTCAAAAAAGGTCAAATAACCTTGATGGTGGCGCTGGAAGTTTTGAAACAAAAAAATCCCGCTTTGGGACTTCCGGCGCGGGATGATTCTGCCGCCAAAATGGCCTATGCGGCCTTCTTCGCTGATCTGCGCATTCTCGATCTGGGAGACTCGGCCCAGGCGGAAGAGCTGGCGATGCTTGACTCTCCTGAACTTAAAATTTTGGCGGCCCTTGATGATGAAGTGAAAATTAAATTTATCAATCACGCCTTGGATGCCGCTCTTTTTATTCGCAAAAATCCCGAGGCCCCGCTGGATGTAGATATTATTGTTAAGCAACATCATGGCTCCTCAAATGGAAGCGGTTTTAAAACCGAGTATGCTCAGTTGGCGCCACTCTCTCGTCTCTTTATTTTGGCCGAGGCCTTCGCCCGCCAATTTATTCACTACTCTGAGCAAGGTCGCACTGATCGGCCGATCATTCTGGATATGCAGGCGCGTTTCGCCGGCCATCCCACAATGGAAGTCTTGGTCAAGGCCCTGCAAGAATCTTTAAAACAGCGAGAGGCCCGTGCCTAAAAATCATCTTTATAAAAAAGGCCCCTTGTGTGAGCTTTTTAAAATTGATTACCCCATCATTCAAGGTGGCATGGTATGGGTTTCGGGCGGACGTTTGGCCGCCGCCGTCTCTCAAGCTGGCGGATTAGGCATTGTGGGCGCCGGTTCTATGGCACCAGACTTGTTGCGCACCCATCTCAAAAAGGCCTTGTCGTTAACGAACCGTCCTGTCGGCGTCAACATTCCTCTGCTCTACCATCAGGTGGAAGAACAAGTTCAGACCGCCCTGGAAGAAGGCATCAAAATCTTTTTTACTTCGGCAGGATCTCCCAAAAAATTTACCCCAATGTTAAAAGAGCGAGGTTGTATTGTTGTGCATGTCACCTCCACGCCTGAACTGGCGCTGAAAAGTCAGGCGGCAGGCGTTGATGCGGTCGTGGCGGAAGGCTTCGAGGCCGGTGGCCATAATGGCCGCGCCGAACTGGCCACTCTCCCTCTCATTCCCCAGGTTGTGGACAAGGTGAAAATTCCCGTCATCGCCGCTGGTGGGATTGGTGACGGCCGTGGCATCGCCGCCGCTTTTGCTTTAGGCGCACAAGGTGTGCAGATGGGAACGCGCTTTTTGGCCACCCAAGAATCCAGCGCGCACCCAAAATTTAAAGACGCCGTGATTCACGCTTCTCCTGAAGACACACGTCTCTTACTTAAAAAGTTAGTTCCGGTTCGTTTGCTAAAAAATCCTTTTTATGAGCAGGCGATGCAACTTGAAGATCAGTGTGCCGATGTCGAAACTCTGCAAAAACTTCTGGGAAAAGGTCGCGCCAAGCGTGGCATGCTAGAGGGAGATTTGAGCGAGGGAGAGTTAGAAGTTGGGCAAATCTCGGGACTGATTCGTGATCTTCCCTCTGTGCAAGAACTGATCACGCGACTTGTAAATGAATACGATCAAGCTCTAGCTGTGCTTCAAAAAATATAGCGGCGCCTTAAGACGATAAATTTCAATCGTAAGTAAAAGAGCGGCACCTGCAAGAATGGCCAAAACTGAGAGAGACCAGGCCTTGCGCTTTTCCCAGGAAAATTTTCCAACCCCTGATAAAAGTCCCAGCATGATCCCGCTGATGTGAGCGCCATTGGCCATAAATTGGATCGGGCCAGGCAGGAAGGTGGCAAAAAACCAGATCACGACATAGATGATTCCTTGACGGGGAATTTTAACCACGGAAGGCCTTTTCATCATCTGGCGGCCCAGGAAATGGCCGAAATAGGCATACACCACGCCAGACATTCCGCCGAACATGGGGCCGGTTAAAAGATATTGGAGGGTGTTGGTAAAAAGCGCCGTGACAATCGTCAAGGTCAGTACATATTTCCATCCTTCAGAGAATTCCAGTGCCGTACCGAAATCCTTGAGGGCCAAGGAGTTAAAGAGGATATGCAAAATTCCAAAGTGTAAAAAAATGGGCGTAAATAAACGCCACCATTCAAAGTTGTGGAGAGAAGCAAAAAGGCCGGCTTCACCGGGCGTGCCATAAAGGAAAAAATTTTCGAAAATCATTTCACCAAAATTATATTGAAAATAGAGCTGCAGAAGAAAAGTCAGAATAGAACCATACAAAAGAAATTTGGTCAGCGGCCCGGTTTTGCCCATTTTTACTCTTGGTGCCGGCCTTTCTAAATCATACTTGGGGAGGAGTCCTAGGTATTGAGCATAGAGAATCTTGGCCTCCATTTCTCTTTCTGCAGGGGCCGCTTCAATCCAGATTAGGCCGTCGTCAGTGGTACTGGAAATTTGGCCGGTAAAACCTTTTTTCTCAAGGTGATTCTTGATTTCTTTCGCTAACTTTAAATCTCGAAGGGCCCCAATTTTGCGATACATATACCTACCCACCAAAAAAACTGATATTTAGCATAACGACATGTGATTATCCTTATTGCTACAAAGAACAGAAATCGTCTTTAATACAATTGCCACCTGAGAATATTTTTGAGGAGTTTGTATGTCACGTTTTATTCTATGTGTTGTACTTATTATGATGGCGCCAAGCGTTCTTGCCAAGAAGATCTCCAACAATGCTAATGCCCAGGCCTGTGTTGACTGCCATCAGAAAACAACTCCGGGAATTGTCGGGCAATGGAAACAAAGTCGACATTCCGAGCAAGGTGTCAGTTGTCTTGATTGTCATGGTTCTACCAAGGAGCGCCCAGATGCTTTTATGCACCAAGGAACCTTGATTGCCACCATTGTCACACCTAAAGACTGTGCCACTTGCCATAGCGAGGAGGCGACCCAGTTTCAAAACAGTCATCACGCTGAGGCGGGAAAAATTCTTGGCAGCTTGGACAATGTTCTTGCCGAGGTGGTGGAAGGACATGTGGTTTATGATGAGAAAGGGAATAAAGTCAAAGGCTCGGCCGTGGCGGTTTCAGGTTGTCTCCAGTGTCACGGTTCTGAAATAAAAGTCCTGGCCCCAGGAAAGCTCGATCCGGAAACTTGGCCAAATACCGGCGTGGGACGCCTGAACCCGGATGGTTCTAAGGGAAGTTGCTCGGCCTGTCACCTACGACATAACTTTTCCAGTGCTCAAGCGCGCATGCCGGAAAACTGCGGGCGATGTCATTTAGGCCCGGATCATCCTCAAATGGAAATTTATACTGAATCCAAGCATGGTATTGCTTTTGCTGCCAATCGTGGGCGATATGCCAAGGCGATGGAGAAAAAAGAATGGATTCCCGGTAAGCACTATGAGCAAGGCCCGACCTGTGCTTCATGCCACATGGGCGCGACTCGAAAGCTCAAGGTCACTCATGATGTGGGCCAACGTCTTTCGTGGACCTTGCGCCCGCCGATCTCAGAAAAAATTGATGAGGCGGCCAAAAAGTTTGGATATAAAGATATTGTTCCTTGGGAGAAGCGAAGAGAAGACATGAAAGATGTCTGCCAAAGCTGTCACGCCCCAAGCTGGGTCGGCAATTGGTATACTCAATATGACAATATGGTCAATCTCTACAATGACAAATTCGGAAAACCGGCGACCGATTTATACAAGATGATCAATGCCAAGAACCTGATCACCGCGGATATCAGTTTTGACGACAAAATCGATTTCACCTATTACTTCCTCTGGCATCATGAAGGCCGGCGCGCGCGCCATGGTGCCGCAATGATGGGGCCGGACTACACGCAGTGGCATGGAATGTTTGAAGTCGCCAACCGCTTTTACACCGAATTTATCCCAGAGCTAAAAGAACTCATTCAAAAAGGAAAAGACGAAGGCGGCGACAAGAAGGCCGCGGCCAAAGAGGTCGAGGCCAAGATGAATGAGATTTTAAACAGTGAGATGCATCGCTGGTCCCTGGGTAAAATGAATGAAAATGAAAAGGCGGCCAGAAAGAAAGCGGCGGATGATTTCAAGAAACGTTACGCTCAATAAGAGCTAACGTTTTAAAAGAATATTTTCAACCTGCTGAAGGTTGGATTCTAAGTTGAGCTTGGCCTTCAGCTGGCATTTTACCGGAACTACCATGGGCGGCAACTGCACCTGCGCCATTTCTTTTAAGCTCACCTTAAAACTATCCACCTTCATATGAACCATGCCATGGAAAGGGAAATTCATATCAATAGGCAGAGATGTTTTTATGGGAATCTTAATTGAACCCAGTCCGAGCACGCTGGTTTCAATGACTGTATCAATGGGAAGGTTCATTTTAACCGGAATTGTGGCCTTGACACTCACCTGCTCATCAAAATCGAGGGCGGTATCAACACTAAAAGGCGCTGATACGGGTTTATCAATATGCACAGCTATGCTCTCATCGATATCAACTGTCACAGGAATATTTTTATCCTTCAGGAGCATATAGACGGTTTTTTTGATCTCTTCCACTTGCCAGTTGGCGACGTCGCCTAAGAAAAATAAGATCAGAATTGTCAAGGCCAGCAAAAAATATAAGGAGGCGCCCAAGACCATCCAGAGACGATAATCCGTGGTCTCGATCAGATGAATCACTTCACTAAATTTGCCCGCGCCAATAACCAAAGGCCCGGTGAAAAGCACAAAAAAACAAACCGCCGTAAAGGCCATGAGCACTTGCAGAAAAAGAACCCATTTCACATATTTTTTTATTTGCATTTGACGCATTTTCATACCGTAACAGGATATGTCGATTGAGGCCAACCTTCCACCGTATTATTCCATTTTGGTGTGCTGTGACTTATAATAAATCAAATGAAGCAATTAAAAGATTTTTTGCGCCCGACCTTTGTCCTGGCGATGGTTTTTGCCTTGGGTTTTGGCACTTTTACCGCCTATTGGGCCTTGTCGCATTTGCGTCCTAAGGTTCCTGATACCCCTGCTGTCGTGATGCAAATTCGCGATGTGGTTCGCCTGGAAACTCTCCAGGTTTTGCTCTACAAGAAAATTACCTTCACCCCCGACCCTCCCGCACCGGGTACCCTTTGGGAGGACGTCAATAATTGGGTTCGCTACAGCTTGCATGCTCCGAAGGGCATGGCCATTGTCTTTGCCGACGCTCATCTGGGGGTTGATCTGGAAGCGTTTGGCGCCAATCATCTGGCCATTCAAGGCCGAACCGCCTATGTGGTACTTCCTCCTGTCAAAGTCAGTGTCGAGCTTCGACCCGGCGAGACTGAAGTGATTGGATCCAATTTAGATTCTAAGGAGACGGCCCAGCTCTTTGAATTGGCGAAAAACGCCTTTCTTCGCGAGACCTTGGCCGATGTTCAGCTGAATAATCGGGCGCGCGAGAGTAGTGAACGGGCGGTCAAGGCCTTACTTCTCACTCTCGGATTCACCGAGGTACACTTTGTAAATACTATAGAGTCAAGCCCTAATTCGTAATTTTGCTATCATTTTTCAAGAGTTTTTACTAATCTGCCGGCCATGAAAAATTTATTAATTTTAATGTTCATTGTTCCCCTTGTTTCCTTTAGCGCTGAGGTGGATAACTTCACCGATCGTGATAAACCACTTGCTGATGCCACTCAAATCATCAATCAGGCCGCCAATCATTACCTTGATGACGCCATTACCACCGCCAATAAAAAAGGTTCCTGCGACAAAGGCCGTCTCTACAACCGTATTCGTCTCAATTTTCGCGATCAGTATCAAGACAAGTTCGCCCATTATGTTCACACCTCACCTGCTGTTCCTAAACGCAAAACAAAAATCAAGGATAGTATTTACGGACAATTTAGCGCTCTCGATTCTCTGATTATGGGTGGCCTTGGAATGGCCTATGACTCCAATGCGCCAGTCTTAAATATTCACGGGGTACAAATTGGCGGCGATAAATTTGAGCATTTCTTTGGAATGGGTTGGTACTATTTCAACCGTTATTATTTAAAGCACCAAAGCATCGAAGAAACTTTAAATTTTGGTCTTGGAACTGAAACGGGCATTCTAGGTTCCTATATGACCGGCGTAATTTCTTATGCTGATTTGTCGGCGAACTTTAAAGGTTTGCTTTTTTGGAACCATCTCCTGCATGAGGGAAAAGATCTTTTAACCTTCGATCGGCCCATGGGCCCCTATATTAAATGTGAAGAAGGAAAGTGGAAGAGAACCACAGACGTCGATCTGTCACTCTATATCGACAATGGCTGGGACGAGGCCATTAACTGCTCCCAGTATAGTCGGCAAGGACTTTTCACTAAAGTGCAGAGGAGCTGGACGCGCTTGAATACGACCTGTCCTGTGGCGAATGAGAATGTGCAAGAAATTGAGGCCGCCTATGGCCCTTACGCTTCTTACGTCCTTAATACAAAAGGTCCAGGTGTTTTAAAGCACTAAGAAGTTCAGCCTACCGGGCGAACTCATTTTTTTGAAGCGCACTGATGCGACGATCAAGATCAGGGTGAGTTGAAATCCATTTAAAAAGTTTTGATTTAGAAGAAATCTGCAACGTCTGCATTCCGGAAGAAGCATTGTCCACTTCCGCGGTAATTGGGTAGGTTTGCTTCAAACGTTGAAGGGCCGCGATCATCTTTTCTTTTCCCGCCAAACGAGCACCACCGGCATCGGCGCGAAACTCTCGTGCGCGAGAGAACCAGGCCACGATGGGCAGGGCCATCAGACCAAAGAGAATTTCGAAAACATGGATCATAATAAGTTGCATGATTCCGCCACCGAAGGAGCTGCGTCGATTATCGTCGCGGTCCCCTCTTAGGGCGTTGGAAAGTGCAAAGGCCGCCACCCGTGAAAGGAACATGACGAAGGCGTTCACCACACCTTGAACAAGAGTCATCGTCACCATATCTCCATTGGTGATGTGGGTAATTTCGTGACCGAGGACACCTTCGACTTCATCTTGACTCATGCGTTGAAGCAGACCTGTGGAGACGGCCACGAGGGCGCTATTTTTTGTGGCGCCAGTGGCGAAGGCATTGACGTCGGGACTTTCATACACTCCCACCTCGGGCATTTTTTCAATTCCCCCTTTGCGTGCCAGGCGATGAACCATAGAAACCAGTTGGGAATAGGGGCCACGTTCTTCAACGATTTGCACCCGCATAAACATTTTTGCCATGAACTTCGAAAGCAGCAGCGAAATAAAAGCTCCGCCCATGCCCCAAAAAAGGCAGAAGATCATGAGTGATTGATAGTTGAGTCCATAAGCACCACCGTATTGTCCGATGCCTAAGATTGAGGCCACAATTGAAAGCGTGACCATGATTAAGATGTTGATCAAAAAGAACAAAACCCAGCGTTTCATTTAAGAACTCCTTAAAAAAAGGATATAAACACAACAGTATTTTGGTGTTTTAGGTCTTAAAGTCAAGGTCACCTCCACAAAATTG
The DNA here is from genome assembly GCA_023250775.1 of Bdellovibrionales bacterium. Classification (GTDB taxonomy): domain Bacteria; phylum Bdellovibrionota; class Bacteriovoracia; order Bacteriovoracales; family Bacteriovoracaceae; genus GWA2-49-15. The sequence goes on along the minus strand of JAHFAA010000003.1, from coordinate 3,123 downwards.
GCAATTTTTCCTCAAGAGTACAACGTCAGCTGCCGAACAATTTACATACTCTTTACACAGACGATGTGCATGACGACTGGCCCAAAAAAAGCATTCGAAGTTGCATGGCAAATTTTCTTATTTGTGGCCGTGCTTTTTACTTCTTTTGAGGCACCCTATTCTCTCGCCGTGAAATCTCACATTCATGATTGGCAACTGTGGGTAGACGGCATTATCAGTTTGATGTTTATCATTGATTTGTATTATTTCATTCGCGACGATAGAAAGAAAAAGCATGAGAAATCAGAGAGTCGATCTTCCAGACTGAAACATCGTACCAACTTGGCACTCAATATTATCTCATCAATTCCCTTTGATATTGTCATTGCCATTTTCGGATTAAACTCTCTGCATGCCCTCCGCCTCATTCGCCTCTTTCGCTTAAGTCGCCTGCCCCATATCTTCCATACGGTGGGCGATTTGGCGGTCATTCCGAGCTGGTTTAAGGCCTTTATGGCGATTGTTGGGGCCACCATCGGTACCCACGTGTTTGCCTGCATGTGGATGATGGTTTATCCCAATCCGGGAGACATGAGTAATGGCGATTACTATATTCGTTCGGTCTACTATGTCGTAACGACACTTTCAACTGTGGGCTATGGCGACATCACTCCGACGACGACGATCGGTCGTCTTTTTGCCATGATGACGATGATGGTTGGTGTGGTGGTTTTCGGTATTATCATTGGCAATATCACTCGCTATTTCAGTGAGGCCGATCGCTACAAAGAGCAAAACCGAGAGAAGATTCAAGACCTGACCAATTTTATGAAGCACTATAATGTTCCGCTCAACATTCAGGAAGTTGCGCTCAGCTATTATGGCCATCTGCTGGCGAAACGTTTGAGTGATAATGACGATAAAATCATTGCGGAGTTGCCGGCCTCACTGCAAGAAGAAATGCGCACCTACATGAATGTGAAATTGATCGGAGGCCTTTCAATTTTTCAAAACTGTACGCCTGAATGTCTAAAGGCCGTGGCCAAGGCCTTGGAACAAAAATATTTTTCTCCCGGGCAACAAGTCATTAATAAAGGTGAAATCGGGCATGAGATGTATATTATCGGCCATGGCGCGGTTAATGTCACACTCGATCAAGTCAATGTGCTGGCGACTTTGCGCGAAGGACATTTTTTCGGTGAGTCTGCCTTGCTAGAAGAGGCCCCTCGCAATGCTCATGTCGTGGCCTTCGATTATTGCGATCTCTATAAGTTGGACAAAGATAATTTTATCAATATCATCAAAAAATTTCCTGAGCTCCACCGCAATATTGAAGCGACAATGAAGAAGCGCAAGCCGCGCTAGTCAGCCCCTCCTCTCTCAGGCATAATCATATCTGGGAGAAAACATTATGCTTTCAAATGATATTCTCGATGCTATTTTTCAAACGGCGCGGGCCAAAGGCGCAACTTTTACCGAAGTTTTTATCGAGCGCTCCAGCGGTCAAAAAATCAGACTGCTTGACTCCAAGGTTCATGAAGTTGGTGGAGGCGTGGAGTTTGGAATTGGCGTTCGCCTTCTTCGCGATGCCGATGTCAGCTACGGATATACCAATTCTCCGGCAAAAAAAGATTTAATCGCACTGACAGAATCGTTAGGAGGATTGTTGGACGCCAAACCTTTCAATCATCCCCATACATTACAATCTTTGCCCGCCCCCAAGACTGGGGCGAAAGAAGATAGCTCGCAAAACTTAAGACGGGCGGCAGAGTTTTTGCAGATTGTGAATCAGACTGCGCGCAAGCACCATTCCAATATTGTCCAAGTTGATGCCAATCTTTCGCTTCGACGTCGCGAAATCTGGATTTTCAACGATGAAGGCCTGTCGAAATATGAACAACTCCCCTATACCCGAACCATGCTTCAGGCCGTGGCAGCACGTCCCGGCGAGCAGGAAATCGGAAGCATTTCTCCTGGTGCCACCATGGGAGTCGATTTTTTGGCAACCTTAAAACCAGAAGATTTAGGTGTGGAAATTGCAAGACAGGCCGTGACTAAATTGGGCGCGACACTTTGTCCCGGCGGCGTTATGCCTGTTCTGCTGGGCAATGGCTTTGGCGGCGTTATTTTCCATGAGGCCTGCGGCCATCTTCTCGAAACAACGTCAGTGCAAAAAAAGGCCTCGGTTTTCCACGATAAGATGGGCCAGCAGATCGCCCATGAGGCGGTCAATGCCTATGACGACGCCACTGTCCCGAGTGCCTGGGGCACTTTTGGTTGTGACGACGAAGGCCATCCATCGCAAAAAACCAAACTGATCGAAAAGGGCATTTTAAAAAGCTTTTTAGTGGATTATGTCGGGCATTTGAAAACGGGCCATCGGCGAACCGGCTCTGGGCGACGGCAATCCTATCACTACGCACCCGGCTCGCGCATGTCGAATACGTTTATCGCTCCCGGCCCTCACTCGCTGGATGACATGTTGGCCAGTATTGATCATGGCCTTTATTGCACACACTTGGGTGGCGGTTCAGTTCAACCAGGCACAGGAGAGTTTAATTTTGCCGCGCTTGAATGTTATTTGGTTGAGAAAGGCAAAATAACCAAACCACTTAAAGGCGCTACCCTGATAGGGTCTGGGCCGGAAATTTTGCAAAAAATTAGTATGGTGGGAAATGATTTTAAACTTATGGCCGGCATGTGTGGCTCGGCCAGTGGCTCCGTGCCCGTGACTGTGGGACAGCCCAGCTTGAAGATTGATTCCATTTTAGTCGGAGGAAAAAATTCATGAGCCATCGTGATGAGCAGTTTAATTTCTTGGTGGATGTGGCAAAGCAGGCCTGCACCCAAGGCGCTGATGGCGCCGAGGTTATGTTGAAAAAAGGCCAGGGCCTGTCCTTAAAAACCGAGCGTGGTACCTTGGGAGAAGTTAAGGTTTCCGGCTCGCAGACTCTCGGTGTACGAGTTTTTCGTCAAAATAAAGTTGGCATCTCCTACACCCAAGACATTTCACAACAGTCCTTAGATTTTATGTTGAGTACCGCCTTAAGCTCCCTCAATTTTTTAGAAGAAGATCCTTATCAGCAGTTGAGCGAAATTCCGCAAGGACAAGGGCCTTTGATCAATGAGCATCCCAAAAATTTG
>JAHFAA010000235.1:2771-6276 GCA_023250775.1 Bdellovibrionales bacterium | reverse complement strand
CTCGAACATAAGCATAGATATTACACAGGGGAGAAGCCCATGTCACAACCCGCAGAGAGACCCAGTCTAAAAAAAATTTTGCAGATGTTTGAGTTCAAAAGCGAAGATTTAAATAAGACGTTTCGTGAGGCCGTTGCCCAAAAATTGATTCCGCCTCCGCTTAGTCAACGAAAAGGGCCTTTTGTTCATGAATATTATCCGATGGAAGAGATCCATCATATTGGAAGACACCTAGGATTTCTAAAAAAGTGGCCAACCCCAATGTCTTTGGCCTTTTTTACAACGAAAGGCGGGGTTTTAAAAACAACTTTGACTCTTAATTTCGCGCGCATGCTTGCGTTACATGGCCTGAAGGTTCTGGTCATTGGCCTGGACATGCAAGGCGATGTGACCCGTGCGTTAGGGTATCAGGAAGAAGCTGATGAAAATCTTCCTCTCGATCAGATGATTGAGGCCTCTCTCAAAACGCCGGGACTCTACGAGTATTTTGCCGGCAGAGCGAAATTAGAAGAAGTGATTGTGGAGCTCTCAAGTCATTTGCACTTAATCCCGGAAACAGCAGAGCTGGCTGCGCTCAACGATCAGCTCTTTAATGTTAACCGAAGGGAATATTGGCTTCTCGAAAAAGTGATTAAACCATTGAGACAAAACTACGACTGTATTTTGATGGACTGTTCTCCCAATTGGAATCGTCTTGCCACTAATGCCTTAGTCGCTTGTGATGCCTTGGTCTCGCCACTAGAATGCAAAATTAATAATTTTAGAAATTTCAAAATTTTTGAAAGTTTTATTGGCGAGTTCCGAAAAGAAATGGGGCTTAAATTCTCACAATTTTTTATTCCCACGCTCTTTTCGGGACAAAAAAAATTAAGTATGGATATTCGTCATTGGTATCATGCCAATTTGGGTGAGTGTCTAAAGAATGGATTGCGTGAGACCACAATCTCTGAAGAGGCCTCGGCCTTAAACCTGTCCCTTGTTGAACATGCCCCCACCTCAGCTGCCGCTCTTGAAATGAAAGAAATTCTTGCTGAAGTTATGGAAGCACTGCAAGAAAAACAAGCCTCTTCCGTTGACATTTTGCTCCAAAAAGGTCAACCTCAGAATATTCGACACACTCGATTATCTTGAGGAGTACGCTGATGGCGTTAGGCTTAAACGAAGTTCTTTCTAAACATAGGAATATTGCTCCGCGAAAAAGTGCTGAACTCTATGAATTTAATGAGGCAGGGCTTCATAAATCAGCTTCACTTAGACCCTGGGAATCCGGTGATTATGAAGAGTCTGACAACGGGAATCTCTCGCCTCAAGAACTATACCGAGATCGTGCCCAACACGCTGTTGAAAAGGCCCGCGAAATAGTCTCCAAAAACAATTTGATGATCGATGAAATTCACCGCCGAAGAAAGTCAGAGCCAGGAATGGAGATGGCAATTCCTGATCGAGGGCCGCGGCCCTTGGAAATTCTTAATCAATTACATTCCCAAATGAGTGCCCAGGATCCAGTGCTACGTTTGTGGAAGCGAAGTTTTTGGGAACGTTTTTCCGACATACTTCATTAACATAACAATTTTTTTGGAACAGTTATGGATAGAGACGAAAAGAAAAAAAAGAAACGCCAAGAGAAACAGGACAAGATCCGCTTAAAAAAACTGGCTGAGGCCAAGATAGCTCCTGTTGTAAAAAAAGAAAAAAGAAAACTAGGGCAAGTGCAGATTGGTTTTATTTTTGTAATCATTGCATTGGCCTGCAGCTTTGTTTTCTTTCAAATGTCACAACATCCTTAACTCCCTTCAGGATTAAATATGACATCCACTTCTGGTCCATATACCGTGGGACAACGGTATATCAGCGAGTCTGAACCCGAACTTGGTCTAGGGGTTATCACTCAAATCGACAATAAATTAATTAGTGTTTATTTCCCCGGTGCTCAAAATACCAGAACTTATGGTATGGCGACGGCCCCGTTACGACGTATTAAATTTGATCCAGGTGCCGAAATCACACTGGCAAGTGGTGAGAAATTGACCATAGACTCACTGGTTGAAAATGCCGGAGTCATCCAATATGTGTCCGGTTCTCGAAGCATTTCAGAAACAGAAATTATCAGCTCCAATAGTTTTAATCGTCCAGAAGAACGTTTTTTAATTGGAAAATTTGATGCCAATTCTTTTTTTAATCTTCGCTATGAGGTTTTAGAAAACAAACGTCGCATGACCCATTCTCCTGTGCGTGGTTTATTGGGAGGTCGTGTTGCGAGAATTCCTCACCAATTATTTATTGCTGATCAGGCGCTGAAAATTCCTCATCCAAGAATTCTTTTGGCCGATGAAGTCGGATTAGGTAAGACGATCGAGGCGGGGCTGATTATTCATAAACTTCTTATGACTGAAAGGGTTGAGCGAGTCCTGATTGTTGTTCCCGATTCGTTGGCCTATCAATGGTTTGTTGAAATGTTCAGGAAGTTTAGATTGAGCTTTACCGTGATCAATCAAGAAACTTACCTAGAAAAAAATACTCTGCCCTTTAAAGATAGTAATTTGGTCATCACCGGTTTGGGTTTTTTGAAAGGGGCTGAGTTGGCACGCAAGATGGTTTTCGATTGCAAGTGGGATGTGCTCGTTGTTGATGAGGCCCACCAATTAAAATGGAACTCGGAGGCCGCCAGTCTCGAATATGAAATCATCGCCCAACTGGCACAAGCGACCCCGAGCGTATTATTGCTGACGGCCACGCCTGAGCAGCTTGGGAGCGAGGGACATTTTGCGCGTTTACGTCTGCTTGATCCTCAGAGATTTTACAAATTAGAGCAATATCTAGACGATTCCCGGCAGTATGGAAAAGTGGGAGAGGCCCTAAAGCATGCCGTTGCCATCATTGAGGCGAAAGGGGTTTTGTCTTCTAATGAAAAAGAATATTTAAATGATCTGCATGGCGGGCCGATTGATTATTCCGATCATGAGAAGTTCCGCAAGGCCATCGCCGCCATCGTTGATCGACATGGAACTGGGCGGATGTATTTTCGAAATTCCAGAGTCAAAATGGCGCATGAATTTAAGTTTTTTCCCAAACGCTTTGTTCACGCCTATCCTTTAGACAGCATCAAAATTACCTCGGCAGGTGAGAAGCTCGAGGATTATGCGGAAGAGCAGAATCTTGGCCCGGCCTTCAAGGCCAGGGTGCTGTGGTTGATAGAGTTTTTACAACAATACAAAAACGAAAAGATTCTTTTAATTTGTCACTCCAAGGATCGAGTTTTGGCGCTTGATAAAAAATTGCGTGAGTTCACGACCGGTCTCAACTGGGGCATGTTTCATTCGGATCTCTCGCTTCTGGCGCGAGATCGTCAGGCCGCCTACTTCGCCGAACCAGATGGCGCCCGAATTCTCCTGTGTACCGAAATCGGCAGTGAGGGACGTAACTTTGCTTTCTGCCAGCATCTCGTTTTGTTTGATCTCCCAAGAAATCCGGATTTGTTAGAGCAAAGAATCGGGCGCCTTGATCG
>JAHFAA010000235.1:0-2761 GCA_023250775.1 Bdellovibrionales bacterium | reverse complement strand
CATGTTCCGTATATCGCTGCCACATGGGAAGAAATTTTTTTCCGGTGGTATGATCAGGGGTTGGAGGCCTTTTCTCACTATGCCCGTGCCGGTCGGCATGTTTTTGAAAGAGTGAAAGAAGAGGTCATGCAAGCTTTTGCACACCCCAAAAAATATACGGCAGAAAATTCTCCTGAGATGAAGGAGTTAATTTCTAAAACACTACAGGTGAGACGTGAAGTCGAGCAGATGTTGGATATGGGGCGTGATTATTTAGTGGAACAAAATAGCTTTGATCATGATGCTGCTGCCCAGATCGTCTCCCTTGTTGAGGCCCAAGAGGGCGGGGATGAGTTAAAAGCTTTTATGGAAAAAGTTTTTGATCATCTTGGTGTCGACATCGAAGATTTGAATCAAAATTCTTTTTTTATCCGCCCCGGGGATAATATGTTCATTCCTTATTTTCCCTGTCTTCCCGCTGACGGAGTGACGGTGACTTACTCACGTGAAAAAGCACTGGAGAGAGAAGATTATGAATTCCTGACATGGGATCACCCCATGGTAACCGGAATTATCGAGCTTTTACTTGGACACAATTTTGGAAGTGTGGCGCTTGCCTCCCGTTCTCAAACCGGTACAGTCTCGAAAGGTTATTTTGAAGGCGTTTTTGTTTTGGAGGCCACGGCACCAAAAGAATTGGAAGTTGAACGCTTTCTGCCACCAACACCCATAAGAATTTTGATCAATATGGAAGGGGAAAATCTCTCTGCTAAATGGCCAAAAGAAATTATTGATCAAAAAATTTCCGAAGGCAGTAATGAGCAGAAAAAATTAGCACCCAAAGTCGGCAAGGAAAAATTATTTGGATGGACCGAGAAGGCCCACAGGCTGGCCCTTGTGGAATCTGGGAATGCCAGAAGACTGGCCAAAGATAAGGCGAGACTAGAAATCAGGGCAGAAATTGAAAGAGTACATTCTTTGTCCAAGGTCAATCCTAAAATGGCAGAAAACCTTGTTCCGTGGCTGAACAATCAGTTGTCGGAGTTAGAAAAAAATGTTGATGGGGCGACTCTGCGTCTCGATTCTTTTCGCGTAATCTTATAGTCGATTACTCCATCAACCCTTCTTCGCTGAGCACTTGCGCAAGCGCCTTAATCAGTTTTAGATCGTAATTTCCAACTTCTTCGATTTGTAATTCTTTAATGGCCTGCTTTGGCGTAATTTTTTGCGTGAACACACGTTTATCGTAGTTGTTGCAGATTGAAAGGATACACTCATTCAAGGTTAGCTTTTTTATTTTGAGCGGTCCCGTTCCAGAATTATTTTCGTCGTGATGTCTCACCAGCTCAATGATGTCTGGAGTGACATAAGGACGATCCGCCAGCATCTTGGCTGAATCAATTGGGTGAAACTTATAAATTCTGAAATCATCTGGAGTAAAAAGTTTTTTGGGTTTTTGAAAAAGCGCTCTATCCTTTTGGGCCAATTTGGTTAGCCCAATGTCGTGGAGAAGGGCAGCTGTTCCCATTTCATCGATCTGAGTCACCTCGACACCCATTTTGCGTCCAAGTTTTGTGCATAAGGCACAGACATTGAGGCAATGGCGAATGACTTCACTCATGTTGTCACTTTGCTTGCCATAAATCTTTTTCAATGCATCGGGATTTTGTTCAATGACTTCACGCAGACTTTTGGCCGCTTTTTGTGTGATTTTATAGGCCGCGGGAGTGGCCTGTTCGCTTTGCATCGCCTCGATCCCTGTGGCCGCAGCCCCCGCTGCTAACTCGACTTTTTCGGCCAAAGGAGTTTTGGAACTCTTAAGCGCCTCAGTTAAAATACTATCTAAAAAGTCCTGATAGAGCCCTTCCTGCTCGCGAGTCAGATAAAAACGGGCAATTTGTTGAAGTGCCAACTTGGTGAGCTTCTCTGGTGGAATTTTCGTTCCTGCCTGGGCGTAGACGATGTATTGATCTTTAAAATGAATGTATAAATCAAAGGTTATCTTCTTGTTGGGGATAATTGTCGCAATTTGTAGGGGTATAAATTCCATATATATTATTCTAGTGGATTACCAGGCGAATTCAAGCAGGCCTTTAGACATTGTCAGCCGTCCGAAAGTTTGATTAAAATGCTTTTTATGAAAACTCTGTTTTTTTACTTCGATTTTTTATCTCCCTATAGCTATTTGGCGTGGCAGTGGTTCAATGAGAAGCATGAAGAACTGAGGTCTCAGGGGGTGCAAATTCATGTACGCCCGGTTTCCATGGCCATCATCATCAAAAAATATGTCGATAAGGGGCCAGGGGAAATTCCTCCTAAACGTGACTTTTTGTTCAAGGTCGTTCTTCATAGGGCCCAGGCCTTAAAGATCCCGTTGACCTGTCCCAGTAAAATTCCTTTTGATAGCTACATGGCCCTGCGCTATGTGGCCTCATTATCGTCTGATCCTAGATGTCAGGTGTCCTTTGTTACCAAAATCTTTTCTGCCATTTGGGGGCAAGGTCTTTCACTTACTGATGAGATGATTGCTCAATCTCTCTCTGAGCTGCTCGCTTCAGATCAGGTTCAAACGGTTGGGCAATTGGCCCTTTCGCGCGAAACTTCTGGGAATATGAAGAGATTTATGAAAGAGGCCCAGGATTATGGAGTCTTCGGTGTTCCGAGTTTTGTCTTGGTGAAAGAAGAAGGGCCTGAGCTTTTTTGGGGCCATGATGCCATTCCGGCTTTGGAGTCCGCTCTGCGAGGTGAGGCCTGGTATAATCAAGTTGAGTATGCTAAGTTT
>JAHFAA010000234.1:2974-6280 GCA_023250775.1 Bdellovibrionales bacterium | reverse complement strand
ATTCTCCATCATAGGCCACCAGCATTGGCATTTGCTCGGCGGCATTGACATAATCCACGATGGCGGACTCAATTCCAAACCATTGAGGGAGTGATCGAAGCACATCATTGCAAACACCGGCACGATTTTTCTGACATTCTCGAATTTCAATTTCTCTCATGCGTAAAATATAGTCCAGGATCGTTCAAATAAAAAGGGCCCAATGACTTGGGCCCCTGTTGAAGGACTATTTAAAAGCATCCTATTGAAATTGAGCGACTGGAAGACCCTTAGCTGCAATGTCGGCCATTTGTGACAAGCGCTTCTTGGCCAAGCCGTTTGAGATCACGTCGATCTTCTTCAAGACAACTCCGTCCATCAGACGAACATCTTTGTTAATTCGCTTATTGAATTCACGTGTCCAGCTGGTGAAGTCTTCGTCGATGAAATAAACGCAGCCGGCAGTTTTACATGAACCATAAATGGTAGCAGAGGCGGCGGCAACCTGACCTTTGTACTCTTTCTTGCTAAAGAAGCCTGGAGCTCCAGTTGAGCTACAGCCCCCATAGTAGTTGCAACTCTGACCCAAAACGGGTTGCTCAAGATTGTTTATTGTCTCACGGCCATTAATCTTGGCCTTCTGATATGAATTCAAATCAGAGTAAATAGTCAAAGTTAGTAATTGCCCAACAAATGGAACAACATTGGCGCCCCAGAAAAGCACGCGAGCATTAAAAGGACGTTTTGCAGGATAAACCAACTTGTCTTCCAAGGTATAGAGCTTGCTTAGTGCTGTTTGATAAGAACCGTTAACCTGTTTAATCAGGGCCTTTTTCACATCTTCAACACGAGCGCGCTTATCTTTCAACAAACGCTTCAAAGCTTCAGAGTTTGGATTTTGTTTTTGCAAATCTTCAATCGCCTTCAGCTCGCTATAAACTTTAGTCAGCTCTGTTTCGATGAATGTTTTAATCTGCGCCAAAACACTCTTATAACGAGTCGATCCTGCATCCACTCTCGTCAGATAGTCTTTGAAGACTTCTTCATACTCAGGAAACTTAGCCGTGCGACTTTGAATATCGATATGAATTGAATCAACCATTGAGTTCATGGTGTTTTCAAGATCACGCAATCTTTGATCAACATCATTAAAGTTACCGGCAAATGCTGACGACGCAAAAAGCGCCACGCAAATAACTATGCTACAAAATTTCATAAGCGTTCCTCCAGAATTTGAATTCTCGGCTTATACCACTTAATAAAAAATATAGTGCGGACAGTGTATTAAATTCAGAGTTCCAAGTTCCCAATAGTGTGAAATTTGAATAGCTGTTATACGGCAGCATCATTTTACAGGAGAGAATTTCATGAACTTAAAAAAGTTATTTTTAGGCGCGCTTCTGACTTTAAGTTTGGGTGGTCAAGCCTATGCCACCTGCCAAGGTGACTATATGAAGAAGATTGATTCTTCAATTTTGCCACGGTCTGTGCAGATCGACGGCAATGCCATTACCCTCTTGGGATATTATGGCGCCTACGCCATCTTTGGATCGGCCACGGCGGGAGTTGCCGGTGCCTTGATTCTTCCTCTTGGTTTGACCATCGGATTGTGGGGGGCCAAAGAAGTTCGCGACAATCCGCTTCACTATATCGTGCGCGTTTTAAATGAGTCTGAGTATCGTGCCACAGGGAAATATCCTCAGATGGAAACCGATGTTCAAAAAGAAATTGCTGTTGATGGACAAACAAAAGAAGAACGCAAAAACCAAAAGCGCTTTAATCGTCAAGTTCGTCGCCACAATCGCGATCTCGCCCGTTACAACAAGCGTTTGGCCAAAGAGTTGAAGAAAAGCAGTGCCGCTTTTGCTGAATTTCAACAATCAATTAGCGAAGTTGCCACTGGTGTAGCGCCTGAACAGTTGGCGCTTGCTGTAAAAACATCCAACGATGCCAACGAAATGTGTAATGGCAAAATTGGTACGGCCCATGGCCCAAGCATTCAGTACAAACAAGAAATCAATGTTGATGGTGCGACTAAGAAAGAGCGCAAACAACAGGAAAAATTCAACAAAGAAGTCCGAAAGTATAACCGTGAGATGGCCGAGCTAGAGAACAAACACCGCCTGGCCACCAAAAGTGAAATCATTCGCTATTTCCAAGAGGCGCTATAATCTCGAAGAAAACTGCATAGTTAGGGGAAGGAAAATACAGCCATTTTTCTTCCCTTTTTTTGCGACTGCCTTGCCCCTAGAATGAGTTAACCCTTACAAGAAAACGGTTGAAGCGGGACAGAAACCTGTCCAAAACAAGACCCCAAAAACAACTCCCTTTTTGTCTAAGTTCCGCTTCAACCTTTTTTTCTCTTCCAAACTCCAACATCCCAAATTCACAAAAAAATTTCACTTTAACCCCTGGCAAGATTGACAGTTTGAAAAAATATCTGGTAATCGCATATCAACATGCTATTATCTGATTACATCAGAAGAATGCAAATAAGTTCAATTTAACTTTAGATAAGGAGATTCTGGTTATGCGTTATTGGAAGCACTGGTTGGCGTTTGTGATTGTTTTTGCGACTTCCTTTGGGATTCTTGGCCATTACGGCCGGGAAATTTATCGTAAAGCTCCTCCCATTCCAAACAGCGTGGTGAGCGCGGACGGTAGTGTTCTCTTTACCAGAGAAGAGATTCAAGACGGGCAAAACATTTGGCAGTCCATGGGCGGCCAGGAAGTTGGTACGATCTGGGGACACGGCGCTTACGTTGCCCCTGACTGGTCAGCGGACTGGGTTCATCGTGAAGCTGTCATCATTCTTGATCATTTCGCCAGTGAACAGCGGCCCGGCGCAAAGTACGCAGACCTCTCAACTGAACAACAGGCCGGTCTACGCACACGACTTCAAGACGATGTTCGCCCCAATACCTACTCGCCCGAAACCGGCGTGATTCAAGTATCAGCGGTACGTGCAGAGGCCATTCGACAGCTGACCAATTATTATTCTGAGCTTTTCAGTGATGCTCCGGCCTTCAGCGATTTACGCAAGGCCTATGCCATCCCTGAATTGGCAATTCATAAACCTGAATTACGAAAAAAAATGAGCGCTTTCTTTTTCTGGGCGTCCTGGGCGTGCGTCACAAATCGTCCCGGCTCAACTATTACTTACACCAATAACTGGCCTTCCGATGAGCTGGTCGGCAATCGCCCCACCAGTGACATCGTCATCTGGTCGGTTGTCAGCTTTGTCATCTTGTTGGCAGGCGTTGGCGCTTTGACTTGGTATCATGCCATACTCAGACGGCGACCCGAAGAAGAAGAACTCTCTGTTTA
>JAHFAA010000234.1:0-2964 GCA_023250775.1 Bdellovibrionales bacterium | reverse complement strand
TTCCATGAAGGCAACTTTAAAATATTTTTGGATCGTGGCAACTTTGATTGTTGTCCAAGTGTTGATGGGTGCAATTACCGCGCACTTTGGTGTCGAGGGCGACGGCTTCTACGGAATCCCATTGGCAAAATGGCTTCCTTACGCCGTAACACGAACCTGGCACACCCAACTGGGAATTTTTTGGATTGCCACGGCCTGGCTGGCAACTGGCCTCTTTATCGCTCCCGCCGTCTCGGGAGTTGAGCCAAAATTTCAGAGGTTCGGAGTTAATTTTCTCTTTGTCTGTTTACTGGTTATTGTCGCTGGATCCATGTTCGGTCAATGGATGGCGGTTCAACAAAAACTCGGCCTCTCCATGAATTTCTGGTTTGGCCATCAAGGATACGAATATGTCGACCTGGGCCGCTTTTGGCAAATCTTTTTGTTCGTAGGACTATTTGTTTGGCTCGCCTTAATGGGACGAGCAATGTGGCCTGCTATCAAAAAACCCAGCGAAAATCGCAATCTCTTAGTTCTATTTCTCATTTCATCTTTTGCCATTGCCAGCTTTTATGGTGCCGGACTCATGTGGGGTCGTCAGACCAATTTGGCGATCGCCGAATATTGGCGCTGGTGGGTTGTCCATCTTTGGGTTGAAGGTTTCTTCGAAGTCTTCGCCACTGTCGTGATTGCTTTTATTTTTACTCAACTGGGACTGTTACGTGTGGCGACAGCTACCAAAGCGGCGCTTTTTTCAACCGTCATTTTCCTTGGCGGAGGAATTCTCGGAACCTTTCATCATCTCTATTTCACCGGAACTCCAACCGCCATTTTGGCCCTTGGTGCTTCTTTCAGTGCACTCGAAGTTGTACCCTTGGTGTTAATTGGTTTTGAGGCCTATGAAAATCTGGCCTTAATTTCGGCCCGCACCTGGATGGCCAATTACCGCTGGCCGATTTACTTTTTCGTGGCCGTGGCCTTCTGGAATTTTGTCGGAGCCGGGTTGTTTGGATTTCTCATTAACCCACCGATCGCGCTTTATTACATGCAAGGTCTGAACACGACTCCCGTCCATGGTCATGCCGCGCTCTTTGGAGTTTACGGCATGCTTGGGATTGGCCTCATGCTCTTTTGTCTCAAGGGATTATCCGAGCAACGAGTGTGGAAAACCGGTTCCCTGAAATTTGCTTTCTGGTCTATCAACATCGGACTTGTGTTGATGATCGTTCTCAGCATTCTTCCCATTGGTGTGGCACAAACTTGGGCCAGCGTGGAAAAAGGAATGTGGTTTGCAAGATCGGCAGAGTTTATGCAACAACCTTTCTTAGCAAACCTGCGCTGGATGCGCGCCATCGGCGACACCGTTTTTGCCTCTGGCGTCCTCTCACTGGGATGGTTCATTTTAGGTTTAAAAACCGGCCATTCATTCGTCTCGAACATTGAAGAAAATGATGTGGAAGAAGAACTTGAGGTATCACCAAACGTCTGAGCCATTTAGTCTATAAAATGCCATGCTCCTAACCGAGCATGGCATTCTTTTCTATCCTGCCAAAATAATTTCAATTAATTTCCCGATGCTGAGTGAGCCGACGAGAGATTTGTCTTTCAATGGTGCGATTGAATTCAATCAAGAGGCTCATATTTTTTTGTAAGAGTTTTTTTAATTCGTCCTGTCGCCAAAGAACCAAGGTAGAAAGGACTTCGGTGCGAACAGTCGCCGAAGAACGATTACCACTAAGAAAACTAATTTCGCCGATAAAATCTCCGTTTTGGAGCGAGGCGATTTTATCGCCATCAATAATAACCCCGGCACTGCCATCCAACATGCACATGACGTATTCCATGCGCTGCCCCTGCTTACAAAGCTGGGCACCATGGGCCTTGTTTTCAATCGTGCCAATTTCCATTAACTTTTTAAAATTCGAACGCGAAAATTTGTTAAAGAAGCTATGGTAAAGAATTCGGTGCTCTTCTTTCAGCGGTAAAATATGTAACCAGGCAGAGCGCAGAAGCAGGAGAGAATGAATGATAATCATTCCCAACCAAAAAATTTCAAGGGGCGAACGAAAAGGCCAAGATGAATTGAGCGCTCGCAAGGCCCAAAGCGACCCGAGAAGTGCCAACATATGGCGATAATGACGACGACTAAAAAGGAGTGAGGCCAATACTAAAAAATAAGGTGCGTAAATGACATATTCCAGTAGGTTCATATGACTCTATTGTCCCACGACAAAATATTCTTTTCTATGCGTAAAGGCCCTCCAGAATAAAACAGTCGGCCATCCTAAAAAAAACTTACTATCCTTTCTTTTCAAATACCTTTCATCTGATTAGTGTAAAGATCTAAAAATCTTTTATTGTGCATCTATGAAGGAGGCCATTATGCAATTTTTGAAGTGTGTGCTTTGTGTTTTGCCATTTTTCTTTGTCACGGCCATTGCCAGTGTTGAAGGATTGCTGGTGGTGGAAAAACCTTTTTCCTATCAAAAAGGAAATAAGACTCTGACTGTTCCCGCAGGAACTTATAAAACTGATTTGAAAAACAGAACTTCTTCGCTGACTTTAAAATTCAAAGACCAAGCAGGAACAAAACAAAAAGTAAAAATGACCGTTCCTCGCGGCTCGGTTCCCTCACGCAACGGCAGTTTTTATTATCAAAGCGCGCAAATCGAGCAGCCTTTCGACCTCTCTGGCCAAATATCGACACAAGAAGAAAGAACCCCCACTCAATCCAATTATGAGGCGTGCACCTATCAGCGCCAGGTCCAAGTTTGCACGATTGATTCAACTGGCCGCCGCATTTGCCGTCTGGAATATCAAACTGTCACCGGTACTCATCAAGTCATGTTTCATTATGTTATTGAACGAAGTTCAGTCAATGTAAGCCTGCAAACCGTGGAGGACCGCAGTATTTTTGGAAACTTCTCTGGCACTCAAGCAGTTCAATACGTTGTTAATGAATTTTCGGGACCTTGTTATTGATGG
>JAHFAA010000233.1:5119-6349 GCA_023250775.1 Bdellovibrionales bacterium | reverse complement strand
ATTTATGCCATCGATTATGAAGGGAAGGATTCCTTAAGAGAGTCTCTGCGCGAAGCTCATCGAGAGCATTTGAGTACTGTCGGAAATCGTTTGCTGGCCTCGGGTGCCTTACTCTCCGAGGATCGTGCCACTGTCATCGGAGGAATATCCCTGCGTGATACTGAGTCGCGTGAGGAGGCCGAGTCATTTGCCAGGCAAGATCCCTTCGCAACAGCAGGGATTCGACGTGAAACACATGTGCTCTACTGGCGTAGACGCTGGTGGGATGGGCATTTTTTAAGCTAAAGGGTGAATAAAAAAAGGGCCAGTATTCGCATACCGGCCCTTCACTCAAGATCTAAATTTTACGAAGGACTACTTCTTTTTAGCAGAAGGAATCTTTCCTTTTGCTGCACCAGCTGCCCCACCGGGAGGAACTTCACCGGCCGGTTGTGGTTTAACTGAGAAGAGCTCAACTTCGAATACCAGTGTAGAGCCGCCTGGGATTTTTGGAGGAGCGCCGTGATCGCCGTAGGCCAAATCAGATGGTATAACCAATTTAATTTTGCCACCTTCCTTGATCAGCTGAAGGCCTTCAGTCCAGCCTTTGATAACTCGATTAAGTGGGAATGAAACACGCTTGCCGCGTTCAACAGAAGAATCGAAAACCGTTCCGTCAGTCAGAGTTCCGTGATAATGCACTTCGACCATATCTTCGGCCTTTGGTGTTTTACCAGTTCCTTCTGTGATAATTTTGTACGCCAAACCACTTTCGGTTTTCTTAGCTCCTTCATTTTTTACAAAATTTTCAAGGAATTCTTGACCTTTCTTCTTAAACTCTTCGGATTGACGTCCCATACGAGTTTGGAAGAGTTCCTGAATCTTAGGTTGGAAGGCCACAAGATCAACTTTGGAGTCAATACCTTTGGCCGAATCACGAATACCAAAAATAAGGGATTCAAGTTCAGCGTCGGTCAACTGCAGTGGCTTCAGACGGCCACCAAACAGGGCACCAACAGCGTAAAATGTTTTGTCTTCATCGGTTTTCAAATCAGAAGCTGACTTACCGCCAGATTGTGATTTGCAACCGGCCGCCATCGTCAAAGACAATAGCGCCAAAATACAGAGCAGCTTTTTCATCGCAATATCCTTTGTCCTAGGTTAATAAATTTTCAACTTGTTAAGTGTAACTCATCTAAACTCAAAGTTAAAAGCAATCTTGTACGATTATCTTTAATTTTTGTTCAACCA
>JAHFAA010000233.1:0-5109 GCA_023250775.1 Bdellovibrionales bacterium | reverse complement strand
ATTCAACGCGTTTTGCCGCTTTTTCACTATCGCTCAACTTCATGTTGTTGTCGTAGAGGGCATCTTCCCAAGATCCGTACATGGGGTTTGGAAGAATAATATAGTCCACGCCAAAGTGGGACTTATCTTTTAGGACGACCGCTTTTCGTTCTGCCGTCTTCAAATCGTCATAGGCGCTGGAAAAGTCCATTAAGTTGTCGCCGATCAGAATAACATAACCATGCTTTTTCTGAACGATCTGCCGTCTTCCTTCTTTGCTCTTGTCTTTATCGCGCAAGAGGACATTTTCTTTTTTTACCGGAAAACCTAAGCTTTCCAAATTTTTAATCGTTGCCTCTCCCTCAGACACTTTACGATTGGAGAGATAATAAACTTCGACGCCTTTTTTAGCGGCATAATTAAAGAAATCCACTGCGCCAGCAATAGCGCCAGCACGGGCCTCACTCACCCATTGGGCCCATGATTCAGAGGTGTAGGAATGATCTTGTGAAATGTTGCGAACTTGATATTGAATATTATCGAGGACCGTCTCATCGAGATCGGCAACCACGGCGGGACTTTTCACTTTTTTCTTCAAGGCGTTGTCTAAGGATATCTGGGCGGCATGATACGCCTGATAACCTAAGGCCTGGTACTCCGCCGAATGGAGCGCCCAAAGGGTTGCCATGATATTATGCTCTTGATATCCACGCGCCTTGGCAGTTTCTTTTGACCCTGTCGAGGTGTGGGAACAAGAAATCAGTCCCAAGAGCAACAAACTTACAAAAACATTACGCCACATAAATTCTCCTTTTAAGTATTAAAATCCAGCTTCGTCTAAGGCCTTATTGATCATTTGATCGCAGTATTCATTTTGTGGATGCCCATCATGTCCCTTGACCCAATGACATATTGGTCGAAAAGGTCCTTGAGTTATTTGATCCAAGCGCATCCAACTTTCCATATTTTCTGGGACTTTATTATCACTTTTCTTCCATCCGCGCGCCTTCCAGCCGATGATCCATTTGTCCAGGCCCTCCACCACATACTTTGAGTCAGAGTAGAGATGAATTTCGATGGGCCCATCAATTTTTTCTTGCGTAATATAATGACGAAGGGCCTGCATCGCCTGAATGGCCCCTTCCAATTCCATTTTGTTATTGGTGGTAGGCACATCAAGTCCGGTCAGTTCAAATAAAACCGTGCCATCCACTTTCTGTCCAAGCGCTCCCCAAGCTCCTGGTCCGGGGTTGCCGCGACAGCCACCGTCACAAAAAAGAGCGAAACGTGTAAGCGCTAAAGGGTTTGCGGCCAAAAGTTCTGGCGGCACGATGAAATGTTCTTTGGTAAAAACTTGCTGTGGTTTATCCGCCACCAGCTTGGCCCACAGCTCATTTTGGGAGCTCTCGATTTTCTCCAGCAATTTATTGGCCAATTCCACGACTTCACTATCAGTGCTCAACACTGTCTTTATTTTATCCAATTGGCGTTTGAAAAATTGTTTCGACACCGTTAATCCTTCTTGAGTTGGAGCTTCAAAAATTTTCGTTTTCCAACTTTGATAATTTTGTCATGAAAAGTGGCGTCTAAGGCCATGTCGCCTTCTTCTAACTTTTCTCCTCCCATGATGGAAATTGCGCCTTGCTTGGCCATGCGCCGCACTTCCATTTTAGAAGGCAGGATGCCTGAGTCAGTCAGCACGTCGGAGAGTTTAGCTTGAACCATGTAGGCATACTCCAGCACATCTTCTGGCGCCTCACCTTTTTTAAAAACATTTTCAAATTTCTGACGCATTTCCAAGGCCACGGTCTCACCATGAAACTGCCCCACAATTCTCATGGCCAACTTCTTTTTGGCCTCATTGGGATGAATAGAACCACTGGTGATTTCGTGTTTGATGGCCTCAAATTCTTCTGGTTTCACGTTGCCCACATATTGGTAATACTCCAACATCAAAGCATCGGGGATACTCATGATTTTTCCGAACTTATCAAACGGCTCGTCTAAGATGGCAATATAGTTGCCCAAAGATTTACTCATCTTTTGGGTTCCACAAGTGCCGGTGATCACCGGCAAGAGCATCGCCACCTGCGGGCGCATGCCGCGATGACGTTGATAATCGCGCCCCATAAGGACATTGAATTTTTGATCCTGTCCGCCTAATTCCACATCGGCCTTGACAAAAACGGAGTCCATGCCTTGAAGGACCGGGTAAAACAATTCATGCAAGGCCAGTGGCTGGCCTTTATCAAGACGATCTTTGAAGGTTTCGTGAGAAAGAAGTTTCGCCACGGTCGTCTGTGCCGCCCACTCAATAATGTCGCGTAAAGTGACTGGAGCAAACCATTCAGTTTGGTAGCAAAGCTCAGTGCGGCCGGGGTCTAGGATGGTATGAATTTGCTCCATGTAACGTTTAGCATTTTGTTTCACATCAAGGGCAGTCAAGGATGATCGCGATTCCGACTTACCAGTGGGATCACCGATGCAAGCGGTATAGTCACCGATGATTACGACGCCCACATGCCCGAGATCTTGAAACTGGCGCATTTTTCGGTAAGGAACAGTATGGCCTAGATGCACATCAAAACCTGTGGGATCAATCCCGCATTTCACGCGTAGTGGGATATTCTTTTTGATGGAGGTTCGAAGCATCGATTTAAATTCATCTTCAGGTGTGATCTCCACACAACCAAATTTTAAATACTGAAATTGCCTTTCCACTTCGCGCTCTAAGGCAGGGTCAAATGTTGACGGAGACCCTTGATGATCCTTCATAAAACTCTCCAAAAATTATTGGGTGCTCAAGAATTGTGAAATTTTAACTGGACAAGTCCGGTTTGATAAGGAAAATCAAAGTGTTGCACACTGTTTCTCGCCCTTTTTTTGCTTTTTTGGTGGCAGAGGTGCGATAACATGGTAAACGCCTGGTCTCAGAAGGGCCCTAGGGAACCGAGGTTCGCTTGGAACAGAATTTTTCCATTAAAGTCTATAAGCAATATTTTAATTTTGCTGCGGCCCATTTTTTGGTTTTTGCCGATGGTAGCCGCGAACCCCTGCACGGCCACAATTATAAAGTGGCGGTGGAAGGCAAAAAGAAAAAGCTTAATGCCGATATGGTTTTTGATTTTCTCGACTTAAAGCCTTTAGTGCGAGATCTCTGTAACACCCTTGATCATCGTCTCCTTTTACCGGCGGAAAATCCTCTTCTTAAATTTGAAAACTCCCCTGATGCTCAGATCCAAAAAATTAAAACGCCTGACGGTATGGAATGGGCCTTGCCCAAAAAAGACATTGTTGTTTTACCTATTAGCAACACCAGCGTTGAGCGCCTGGCCCAGTACCTCGCTATTGAATTGGCCCAAGTTGTAAAAAGAAAATTTAATTTTTCATTTTCAGAATTAATTCTTGAGGTGGAAGAAACCCCAGGACAATCAGCGGTATTCACATTAAGTGATAATATAGACTAAAGAGGAAAGGCATTCATGAACTTTTTCGAATTGAAAACAGGCCTGTCAGTTGAGGGTTCCGAAATTAAGGCCTACAAACTTGACCTGAAAGGACCAAAACACCTTTATCTGATGGCCGGCGTGCATGGCGACGAAGTTGAAGGTGTGTATATTTTAAAAGAACTGTTTTCGTGGTTGCGACAAACTGATGAGGCCGCTCAAGTTCCCTTGATCATTATTCCCATTTTAAATATCGACGGCTATCGCGCAGGCTCACGCACGAATTCGCATGGCATCGACCTCAATCGCAATCTTCCTTCACTCAATTGGACAAGCGAAGCGCGAGAGAAAAAATATAATCCCGGCGTAACTCCCCTTTCCGAACCCGAGAATCAGTATTTGGTTAAAATGTTCGACAAGTATCCCCCTCATCTGGTGATTAGCTTTCATTCTTGGATTCCGATGCTTAATTGGAATGGAAAAAACTGCCAAAAATACGCCGACTATCTTGCACGCTACAACAACTATCCGGTTATTGCCGACATCGATGGGCACCCGACGCCTGGAAGTTTAGGCGAATTTGGTCCGCAGAAATACAACACCTCGGTTCTCACTTTTGAGGCCCCTGTTATCTCTGATACCAAAGGTCTCAAAGAAATTTGGGATGAGAATCAAACAGGACTCAAGGCCCTCTTGTGTTCAAAACTTATCCAATCAATGGATTAGATCAGTGGTACACCGATAAAATGGGCAGGCCGGTTAAGTGTCTCAGTTCCTCGAGATAAAGCTTGGCCTCAGCTTCGGAAATTCCCTTAATCTGACGAACCTCGCAGTGAAAAATGCCTTCATGATTGCCACGATTTTCCCGCTGCCACTCGAGAGGGTAAGGCCGCTTAGGTGTGTTCATCTGCACGGCCGAAGGGCCGATGTGCTTTAAGATTTTGGCCAGGTCTACCATGAGTCCCTTGGAATTCATGGGCATCAACATCGTCTGAACTTCAATTTCACCGTCGTAGCTATGCTTGAAGGCCTGAATGTTTTCCAGCACACTATGCAAGGTTACGCCAGGCGCCGGGCGATTGACTTTTTGGAAGACCTCTTCATTGGCGGCATCAACTTTCACGATGACTTTATCCAGTAATCGCAAGGCCTGCTGAACTTTTTTTGAGCCAAGCTCCGTTGCATTGGTGAGAATATATTGGGGAAGATGGGGGGTTTTGGCCCTTATGGCCTGAATGATGGCACCCAAATTTGAGGCCAGGGTGGGTTCTCCACTACCTGAGTAAGTAATAACATCAATTTTTTCGCCGCGTTTTAAAACTTCCTCAAAATCATGCACCACTTGCTCGGTCGACACATACTCTTTGTACTCTCGACTGATATTTTGAATCGCGCCTAATTGGCAGTAGACACAATTAAACGAACAGGTTGAAATATGAAAAATGGGATCAATCCCCAAGGACTGGCCAAAACGCCAGGATTTTACCGGCCCATAAACTGTACTAGTCGGAAAAGACACGACACGCACTCCTCAGGAGGTTGTTGTTAACTTAAATCTTTGGAACCTTAGGGCCTCTTTGTCAACCGTATGCTAAGGAATTTCTACTTATGAGTGATTTTGATTGGATGTACACCGCACAAGAGCTGAACAAACAAAAACGCCCCTTTTGTCTGGCGACGATTA
>JAHFAA010000232.1 GCA_023250775.1 Bdellovibrionales bacterium | reverse complement strand
ATATAGCCGGTTGGTGCCGAGGCAATCACGCGCGGAACCCCCATTAAGGAAGTCAGAAGCGCATACTGAGTTGCTGTGAAACGTTTATCGGTGAGGGACGCAATAAAGGCCGTGAAGGCCGCCGTCGCCATCGCCATGCTGATATTTTCACAGCAGATAACCAGAGAAAGAATGATATTACTTTTTGGCAACCAGACAATCAGATTGAAAGCGATGATGGCAATAGACTGCATGAAACCAAAAATCCACAATGCGCGAGTCATCTTTAGTCGCAGCATGAGTAGGCCACCAAGAAAACCGCCGCTCAAAGTGGCCGCCAGGCCGATCCCTTTTGCCACAAGCGCCACTTCGGTTTTGGTAAAGCCATGACTCAAATAAAGGGGCATGGTCATACTGCTGGCCATGTTATCGCCGATTTTATAGCAGAGGATAAAGCCCAGCATCCACCAGGCATCCTTAGTGTTGAAATATTCTTTAAAAGGAAGAACGACGGCCTCTTTAAAGTTGCGAGGGGCACCGACCACTTTCTCAACCGGCGGGGCGAGGAAGGTCACGATCACCATGGCCCCCATCAAACATCCCATGATCAGATAGACGGAGCTCCACGCAATATGATCGGCCATCATAAGAGCAACGGCGCCGGCAATCGCCATCGCCACCCGATAACCGTTGACGTAGAAAGATGATCCCAGCCCCAGTTCTTCATCACGCAAAACTTCCCGACGATAGGCGTCCACAACAATATCCTGAGTGGCAGAACAGAAGGCGCACAGGACCGCCATCAGGGCAAAGATAAAAGTCGACTCGGCGGGATTACAAAGTCCAAGACCGGCGAGGGCCAAACCAGTGGCAAGCTGGGTAACAACAATCCAGCCACGACGACGATCAAGAAAGGGCGGCGCAAAGCGATCTAAAATCGGCGACCACAGAAATTTGAGGGTATAAGGAAGGCCCACGAAGGCAAAAAGTCCGATGGTTTTCAAATCCACATTGGCATTGGTCATCCATGCCTGCAAAGTTCCGCCGGTGGCGAGCAAGAGGGGCAGTCCAGAAGACATGCCCAAAAAAAACTGCACCAAAAGACGCCAATTGAAAATGGCACGCCAAGAGAGAGTGACCGTGGCCGTAGATGTATTCAAGGTTGACTCCAACATAAATAGCTTTTAATTTTCATTCGTGGTTATTATATTAGGAGAATAATTCGAATGGGTCCATATCATGTCTGAAAACTCAATCTATGTAAAAGACGAATTTGTCCCGGCAAAAATTTGGCGACGAGCTCTCGCCTATCTGATTGATCAGGCGATTTTGATTGTTCTCTTGATTCCTATCGCAAATTTGCTTGGTTCTTTTTTTGGCATTCGCAATGTGAAGCTCGACCAAGGAGCTGAGCTGCCGCGAGAAATCGCGCTTTTCATTATCTTCGTGACGGTCAGTATGTTTGTTCTGCTCTATTTTTATTACACTTTTTTTCATCTTCTCAAGGGAGCGACTCCAGGAAAGCTGGCCTTGCAACTGAGGGTCGTCGTTTTACCCGAGGGTGGTAATGTCGGTCCTTTGCGCAGTTTTGTTCGCGAAATCATCGGCAAGATTATTTGCTGCTTTCTCTTTATCGGCATCATCGTCATGCTTTTTCGTAAAGATCATCGAGGCTTCCACGATCTCCTGGCGCGAACGATGGTCATTTCCAACGAGCGATAGGCTGTAACCATTCAAAATTACTAGATTGCTGCATGGTGCCACTAAGGCACTGCCCCACTTTAAAATTTTACACAGTGGCCAGCATTTGCCGCAACGCGGCATTATCATATTGGCATTGTTTTTGGGAGGAATTTTTTTAGAAACCTAAAGGGAGGTCTTATGAAAGGTAAGGGGCATTACTGCGCAGTCGTTTTAGCTTGTATGGGATTTGTGATGATGGCCTCGGTTCACGCCGAGGATTGTGGCACGTTTCAAAATGAAGGTTCTCGCCGTCTTTGCATCCAGATGGATCGCATCGAACAAAAACTTGATCGAGCCTTGCAACTTCTTGAAACAGGAAATGGTGGAAATAATGGCGGTGGATATGGCCACTATTACACAACCTCCTACACCTGCAAAATACGTATTAACGACAAGGTCTATCAAGGATTCGGCACGACTGTTCCCGATGCACAAAAAGATGTCATCGCTTTTTGTCAGACGATTGGGTACAGCAGCAGTATCTGCGCCACCAATTTTACCGGCTGTGATGTAGATACCTATTCCCAATCTGGCCATTACAAATGCGAAGTAAAAATCAATGAGCGTATTTATCAAGGCCTGGGAACGACAAAGGCCGATGCCCGCTCCATGGCCCTGAGTGTCTGTAAGCAAACTGGTTATAGCACCAACATCTGCTACACGAACTTTAACAATTGTTATGCTGCCCCACTCAATTAAAACTTTCTAAAATACGAAGGCCCTCTTACGAGGGCCTTCAGTATTGTTGTAAGATTGTTCATGGCGAATTTAAAAAAATGGTTGAGCTATGTCGGGATTTACCTGGCCGGTGTCTTAACCGCCCTTATCATCTTTAAGGCCACGGCCTTCATTGAACAGCTCAAAGGACCGAAACCGATCAATCTCCATCAAAATAGCATGGGCCTTATCCACCTTCCGAATCACGTGCCCCTGCCACAAGGCACACCTCCAGTTCCTCCCGATTTGAGCAAGCTGATCGCGGGAATGCAGAGAAATTTTCAAGACGATGATCTCATGGGGCAATTCATCGAAATGCGAAAAAAAATGTTGCAGCTGCTGGAAGAAGAGGGTGGCACTCCCAATCTGGCGTTTGACCAAACGAATGATATGGCAGACAGCAAGATAGGCTCACGCGAAGACGACAAAAATTATTATTATGACGTGGACCTGGGCGAGATCGACCAGAACTCTCTCAAAATGGATATCAAGGATGGATATATCTACATCAATGGCGAAATGAAAAAAGAGGAAAAAGAAGAATCCAAACTGGGCGTCTCTTCCAGAACGATGGTCTCGAGCTTTTCCAAAACTGTTCCCATTCCCTCAGATGCTGAGGCCAAAAAAGCAAAGATCGAACAAAAAAATTCGATCTTAACCATTACCATTCCTAAAAAAAGTTAAACTCCAAGATCATCGAAAATGGTCAAGGATGCTTCGCCCTCATCGGTTGAATATCCGCGCGAATCAGGTGATTTGTTGAACAGTTTGTTTTTAAATTTGATTCCCCGAATCCTGCCCTGACTATCATAGAGGAGACCTTGGAAGGGGCCGAAGCGTTTTTCCGCCTTGGGAGAAACCGCCCGCTTCACCGCCAGAAATTCTCGCAGGTAGTTTGAGCCGAGATCAGGCGTCCCTGCAAGATTCAGACTCTCCTTCACTTTTTGTTTGATGCCACTTGGAGTGTAGGTGGAATTACTGCTGTACCCGATGAACAAACTGGGATCGCCTCCCACTGATCTGGAAATGCTGGTCTCAGCCGTTTGCCCTAGAAAACCGAAAAAAATGTCGGCCGCTCGGGCCGCGCGAGTTGGGCCGGAGCCGACATAGTCAGGATTGGGAGGTAGCATGGCCCGCAAGCGACGATAGATATCTCCCGGCATTCCGGTGGGAGGGATCATCTCACTGAGACGAAAACTATGGACGCTGGGGTCGGAGATTTCGTAGCTGAAAGTGTAGCCCGTCTCTAAAAAATAATTTCGGCCAGGTAAAATAAAATCGATGACATTAAAAGTTCGTCCAGGGCAATGGGGATCAACCAAGGGATCAAAATTATCCCCCAAGCTCCGACTCGGAACGAGCAGTATCGTTATGAAGAAGAGAATGATGGTTTTCACAACACCTCTGCACCTTATCGGCAAATAAAAGAGGCCGCCCAAGCGACCTCTTTTATTCTTTAAATTCAACAAGTTAGCCGTGTTCTAGAGTGTAAAATCCAGATCGAGACGACTATTGCCAATAACCAGACCTGCGTTGGTTTGGCCACTTCGTCCAGCCCGCACGACTTCAACATCAAAGGTGCCGGGATTCAAGATGATGTGATAGCTGCCATCAGGATTCACGCGATAAGTTTCAAACAGAGTTCGTGTTCCACCGGCGCCGGTAAACACTTTCAGACTTACCTCGCCTTTGGCCAGCTCCTGCACACTGGCACCGCGCACTTGGCCTTTAAGACCTGGGCCGCTCAAACGTTCCATCAGATAGCGCCAGCCGGCACGATTTTTTTCCACAGTTTTATCACGCCATTTTGCATAGCTTGGTTGGAAACCTTCATTGCTGCCGTTAACTTCAATGACGTAAGGAAGAACCTGATACTGGTTGTAGTAGGTATCGATATCGCCACCATCGACACTGTAGAGGAGTTCCCAAGCGGTGCCGGGAGAATAGCCAAGAAGACGGCCGATTTCAGTTCCGATCGGTTCAATGACTGAACGTGTTTCGGCGCGAGCACCGTCACAACCGTAGGGATAAATAACCAGCTCTGAGTAGCTGTGATACGAAATACTGAACACAGGATGCGTGCGAGCAACGAGTCCTAAGATGGCCTTGGTTTCCAACTCTGAACCGGCGCTTGGTCCGCGATAAGTATCAGAGTAGGCCGAGCCAGATGAGCCATTGCAGGTCCCCCATGCAAAGGGATAGTTTCTGTTGACGTCCACACCTTGGCCGTAGGCCACATTCTTTCTCCACATGGAGTTGCTGGTCCAGACGCGATTATTACCATCAGGGTTCACCATGGGCACAACCCAGATTTCGTTATTTTCAACCCATTTTGTAATGGTGTTGTCACTGCCATATCCTTGAGTCAGCCTATCCACCATATCGAGCATGATTTCCGGAGTCATGACTTCGCGAGCGTGGTGCATTCCATTGAAAAAGATTTTTGATTTTGCGGGATCGGCAACACTGGCATTGGTGGAAATTTTAATCGCCCAGATATCGCGGCCTTCAACCGTTTTGCCAAGAGATTCAAGCTTGGTCAGTTCAGGATAACGTTGATTCACGTCACGCAGATAGGTGGCGATTTCTGCAGGGGTTTTGTATCCGGCATCGGGGGCCAGCATCAGATTTTTTTCTTCGACAATAGTCAGCTTGTAACCATTCGTCTTGAGCAGCTGAATTTCATCTTGACTCAGATATAGATCGATCGAGTGATGCTTCAAATCCACGCCCAAAACTTCCATATCATGCTTGCGAAAATCCAGCATCGCCAAATGATAATCGAAGTACTCTACGCGACCAATCGTGGTGCGATCTGGAATCCAGGGAGCAAAAAAATCGCCTGAATCAGCGCGAACAGCATTGGTAACAGCAAGTGAGGCGAGAAATAAAAATAGCACTAATAGAAATGGACGCCATAACATAAACAACTTCCTTGTTGCAGGTGAAATATCCTATTAAAGCTATTGTGAGTGACGCCCGAATTTGCATCAATGCTATTTAGCAGATGTGAGATTTTGTTATTTGATTAAAACTCTCAGGCGTCGAGGGCAAAATTCAGTTCGATGAAGAATTTCCCCAAGGGAGAATCGAAAGGGAGAAGGACGGTGGTGACCCCTTTTTGAGACTGCAATTGGTGATCAAGTCCATGGACGGCAGTGGGAATAGACATCTCAATATGATAGCCAATCTCGATTAAAACGGTTTTAGCTGAGCCCATGGTCATATTACAAATTTCACTTCCGACGTCAGAGATCTCTTCACAGTATTTTTTATATTCCGTGCTCAACATGGCGGAAGCAGATTTGAGATAGGTGGCCTCTGGCCAGGAGATGAGCAGAGAACCGCGAAAAGGAGTTTTGAGGTTACCTTCATGATAAAAGCCATTCATCCCCATGATGGCAGAATAATCTCCATGCAAAGTTCCGGAATTTTTAATTTCGGGTTTTAAGGGATGAATCTCACAATGCAACATGGTGGAATATATTTTCTGCAGACCTTTCACAAACGGAGAGCAGAACTGGACATATTTTTGATTAAAAGTTGTCTGATCCATAATTATTGCGTCCTCGGCCTACAGTTATGAAGCTACGGTTCTCTTCAAATTGGCGGGAAACTTGGAAATAAGTAAATCCAATCTCTTCGTCATTTCTGACTGATACTTATTGTCCCCTCTCAAAACGCGATTCGCTTTAATGAGATCGAGAAGATAGTCGAGCACCGAGATCATGGTTCCGGCCACAATACTGGTCATAGAAGGATTCTTGACCTGTGATGAAAGATAGCAAACTTCCTTCATCCGCTGGCACAGACCGCTGACTGATCTGATCTCCAGTGTCGCCGCCGCGCCATAGACACGATCGACGCAGGCGCCGACATCCTGCATGAGCTTGACGTCCGTGGGTGAAGCAAT
>JAHFAA010000231.1:4199-6368 GCA_023250775.1 Bdellovibrionales bacterium | reverse complement strand
AGGCCGCTGCTGCCTACCTTGGTGCCAGCGGTAGTTATGATTTGGCACAACTTTTCAGCGCCGTTGACCTGGGAGGAATTGTTGGACAGGCCTGTGCTGCCTTTGGTTGCACCAATACTGATGATTATCCAGGTTCATTTTCCGTTACACTCTATAACGACGGAAGTGGAATTCGCATGTTCCAAAATCCTTTGTATCGTTCGCGTTGGGAAGGGGATCACATCCTTCTTGATGGCGATGGCAGCCAGTATGAAGCACGCATTTATTTAGCACCATATTAATGATCACCATCTTTACCTGATGGACGATCGAGGTCGACGTCCATCAGTCAGTAAGTGCTTTTAAAATGAGACTAAGCACTCATTCTGACGGCCGCCCTCACCCCATGATTGGGCCTTTTTAAATAAAATATTTATGGGGGTGTAATATGCCAAGAGTAGTTCACTTTGAAATCCAGGCCGATGATCCCGAACGGGCGGCAAATTTTTATAGAAATGTTTTTGATTGGAAAATTGAGAAATGGAAAGGGCCTATCGACTACTGGATGATCATGACTGGTGAGGGGGTCGGGATCGATGGAGGTCTGGTAAAAAGGCCTGTCGATCTTAAAGCAAAAGGCAACATCAATGCCTTTGTTTGCACCATCGACGTTTCAGATGTGGATGAATATCTTCACGTCGTTCAGGCCAACAAAGGTACGGTTGAAAGACCGAAGGAAGCAATTCCCGGAGTCGGATGGCTCGCCTATTTGCGAGACACGGAAGGTAATTTATTTGGCATCATGAAGAGTGACAAGAACGCAAAATAGATTTTCGTTAGACTTTGCGAATGAGCGTCGTGCCATCGTTGCCATCGGGAATTTCATAGGAGAAACGATCGTCTTTTTTAATTCGATCACGTAAATACTTTTTTAAAATTCCTTCACCGTGGCCATGAATGACTGAAAGGTAAGGAATTTCATCCAGCAAAAGCGCCGTCAGGCCATCTTCCACCAGGGCTTGAAAATCCGGCAGGCGTAATCCCAGCGCTTTGACCTCAATACTAGTGGCCTCTTCTCTTGAAAAATGAATTTTGAGCTCGCGCGCTTTTTCACTGCTTTTTTTGCTCAAAAATAATTGCTCAAGAGGAAGATTAATGCGTGGGCCGGAACGTGACTTGTTGACAGAAACCTGCGCCTCTTTTTTGCGTTGATTGATTTGCAAAACCAGAACCTCGCAGGCCAAATTTTTGGCAAAATAGACTTTCCCCTCTTCAATAATTTCTGCCGTTGCATGCGGCTCTGGAGGATTTTCAACTCGGGGAGAATGACTTTTTAATTCAGAAGCAAGCTCATACGTTTTTCCACGAACGGCCTTTACGCCCCACTCGGGATGGGCGTTTTGTTCTTCTTTTAAGGCCACCGCCTGATCCAAAACTTTCTTCAATTTTTTTTCATACTCTCGATAGGCCTGTTCTTTTTCCAAATGCAACACGCCTTGGGACGCCATCTTCTGATTTTGCAATTCCTTGCGCAGAGAATTTGCCTCACTCAATTGCTTATCCAGCAAATGCTCTTTGGTTGAGACATTTTCCAGCAGCTGTTCATAAAGCTGCTTGGAAGTTTGCATGAGAGATTTGGCATTGGTAGGAATAGACGTTTGGTAATGGCGCATGCCCGCCACTTTTTCGAAAATATTAAAGGCAAACGAAGGCCCGGGCGTACCCGTGATTAATTTATAGGTGGGAGAATTGTTTTCCACATCAAAGGCCATATGGGCGCTGATGAAACGGCGGTCTTCATGAATCAGAGTTTTGAGTAATTGATGATGGGTACTGACGAGAAGCTTAACCTTGGCCTTGGCCTGCATTTCGGAAAATAAGGCCAGCGCCAAAGCCGAGGCCTCTTCCGATCCGGTTGAATTGAAAATCTCATCGATCGCCAAAACAGTGTGATCCTGCAAGTGTTCCAAAATCTCCAAGTACTGGTGCACTTCACTGGAAAAAGAACTTAAACCCGCCACCAGATTTTGATGATCGTAGCCGATAAAAAAGATTTTTTGCGCCGGATAGAGCACGCCTTCTTGCGCCGGAATATAGAGTCCCTTGTGTAAAAATAAAAGAGCGAGAGAAACCGCCTTGAGCATGACGGTTTTGCCGCCGGTATTGGGTCCGGAAATCACCAGCCCCCAA
>JAHFAA010000231.1:0-4189 GCA_023250775.1 Bdellovibrionales bacterium | reverse complement strand
GCGCGAGGGAAAGGTCGTTGCGAACAGCATCGGGAATGAGAGGGTGAAAAAGACCTTTCAACTTGATCTCAAACTTATCGGAAAGAATCGGCCGATTAAGTTCTTTATCGCGAATATAACTGGCACGCGCCTGAAGCGCATCGATGCTCAAGAGAAAATCAAAGGCCAAAAGAAATTCATTTTTATGCAGCTCAATCCTGGCCTGAAATTCGCGCGCGATCTTGGCCATCTCTTCTTCAATCTGCGCCAGAAGACGCATTCTTTTATTCGCCTCTTCCTTCATCTCAAAAGGTTCGACAAATAGAGTGTGGCCGGAAGTACTGCGCGCCAAAATCGGTCCCATGGAGGAACGATAGGCATCGGCGCGAATGGGCAGCACGAAGCGATCATTGACCACATCGTAACTTTGAAACTGCATGGCACTGCCAAAGGGTTCCTGCCTTGAGATATTTTGCACCAGATTGCGCAGCTTGCTTTCAAGAGTGGAAAGTTCGCGATCGAGCGGCCCAAGCACAGGGTGGCGATCGTAATAAATGGTGGCATCTTTTTGCACAAACGCGCGCCAGGCAGAAATAATTTTTTGTTCGATGCTGCGTTTTCTGGGAAGAAGCTCGCGCGTTTTGATAAAAAAACTTAAATGGGAAAATTCCGAGAAGAGCTGAAAACACGCCTCAAAATAAAGAATGCATTTATTGATTTCAGACATTTCGAGAGAGTGGCCTTTGAGCAAACGCTGAACCGTGTTCGAGTCTTCTTTTTTACGAGGAATACCGCTCAACACTTCCTGCAAAAGTTCCTCCAGCTCCGGCCGCTGGTGGAGAAGGGCGAAAAGTTCATCCAGCTGACACAGCTTGGCCTCGATTTCTGCATGAGAAATGAAATTCAGCGGCCCTTCAAGCTCAAGCTGATTTTCTTCAAAAAATGCTCTCTGACCCAAATCCTTGGTTATGGCCTGCCAATCCAGGGAATTAAGGACACTCAAATTTTCCGTCATGATTTATCTCTACATATTTATTGCCAATATGAAAAGTAGTGTCACAGATAATTTTATTGAGAGAGCTGAAAAATTTCTTTTGCGCTTAACCACCTGCCTCCCCTATGATTGAGAGGAAACAATAATTAGGAGTTCTTCAAATGCGACATACTCTTATCGCGTGCTTTCTCATGGCACTCACATCCTCGGTCTTTGCCACCGGTAATCCTCCCCACTTGACCATCCAGGCGTTAGGCGCCGTCATGAGTCGCGCGGTCTTGACTTACCCGTTGCGCGAGAAAATTTATCAGAGCAAATTGGCCATCAGCCGTGTTACCAACAACAGCAACGATAGTACCTGCTCAAATTGCAATGTTGGATCAGGTTCTTTTACCAATGATATGAAAGGCAATGGTTTCACTACCGCCTTGACCTACGGATTTAATAATCACTGGGGAGCGAGTTTGCTTGCCGGTTATACAAGTATTACGGGTACTCGAACCCTGAGTTTAAGGGACGACAACGGGGCCCTGCTCGTTCCCATTCCTGCAAGAATGGGCACAACGGATCATGTCAATGGCGCCGACGGCAAAGGTCACGGCTTTGTTGCTACTGTCAGTGCTGTTTGGGATCACTGGGATGGAGACGAATTCCGCTTTCCTCTTTATCTTGGTGCGGGTGTGATGTCGATCAAGGAAGAGGCTGACGCAACCAATTTCGGAATCAAACGAACCGCCGATGTTTTTTCTCCTGCCATTTTGGTGGGCATGGCACCTTCTATGAATATGTGGAAATTCCGTGCCGTTGCTTTCTTCATGATTGTGGCGGCGCTCGATCCTGGGAAGGGAACAATCGAAGATTATCGCCTCGGTACCAAAACGGAAATCCCTTTGGTGGGCGGCCTTGATTCTGCTTTCCCCATTGCCGGTGTCGAACTCACCTACCAACCTCTTGGCATAGGTCTATCCTATTCGCCCGATATCACCAGCGAAGGCGCCAAGTCCGTCGCCCTCAAATGGTCGGCCGAGTGGGGCGGCAAGTAAACTCAAGTCGCACTTTTGTCTAGGCTCCTCGAAATCGCAAATCAGCTATAGTAATGCTGGAGGGGCTTATGGACCAAGAAGATCGACAGATCATCACCACGAGAATCATCAACCATCCTCGCGACACCGTCTTCAATGCCTGGGCCGATCCTAAATTACTGGCGCAGTGGTGGGGGCCACATGGCTTCACCGACACCTTTGAAGAGTTCAGTTTTACCCCGGGAGGAGCATGGAATTTTGTCATGCACGGGCCCGATGGCAAGGACTATAAAAACAAAATTAGATTTACTGAAATTCGGCCGCCAGAAAAAATTATGCTTGAGCATCTTCTTGCTCCTCACTTTCATATCCGCGCTACGTTCGATGATTTAGGAAAACGAACTAAGATAACTTTTCAAAGCACTTTCGATTCGGTTGAAGCGTGTGAGGCCATAAAAAAAATCGCGGTGGATGGCAATGAACAAAATCTTGATCGTCTGTCCTCACTTCTCGATCGTGGTCTCATTGAGTATGTGCCCAATCCAAAATTCGATTTGGTGCTTGAGCGCACTGTCGAACTTCCGCCAAATTTAATGTGGCAAGCATGGACTCGGCCTGAAATTTTGAAACAGTGGTTTTGTCCACGCCCTTGGTCCGTCTCAAGTTGTGAAATCGATTTGCGCCCTGGCGGCGTTTTCAATACCGTCATGCTTTCGCCTGAGGGAAAAGAGCTTCCCATGAATGGCTGTTATCTTGAGGTGGTGGAAAATCGCAAGTTGGTTTGGACTGATACCATGCTCGGTGGTTATCGCCCTTCCGAGAGGCCATTTTTTACCGCCATCGTGACCTTTGAGCCACGGGGCAAAGGAACAAAATATCGCGTAGTTGCTCTTCAAAAAGATGAGGCCGGTCGCAAGCAACATGAAGAGATGGGCTTTCATCAGGGTTGGTCCATCGCCCTTGATCAGCTGGTTCAATGCATGAAAGGGCACTTCATATAGAAGTTTTACAGACTGGGTCTAAGTCATTTGTTTAATTGGCCCGATGTGATATTTCACTCTGAATGAAACAAACATTCTCCCTCATATGCATGCTTCTCCTTTTTGCCGGCTGTATGGTGGATACCGGTGTTGATCGCGGCCACAGCGGACAAAATCCTCGAGGTGGCATTGGCGGAGGCCTGCGTGGCGGCGGGAGTAGTGGCATTCATTCCGTTAAAAACATCTTTGTTGACCGCAGCGGCACTATTTATGCTGCCACTAATAATGGGCTGTTCATCTCCAGCAACGGCGGAATAAGTTTCATCAATAAGACCACCGTCGACGGACTCGGGAGCAACACGGTCTGGGCAGTCGAAGTCGATGGCAGTGGAAATATCTACGCCGCGACTAATGGCGGGCTCTCCATCTCGACCAATGGTGGAATAACTTTTACCAATATGACCACAGTCCAAAGGCTGGGCAGCAATATTGTCTGGGACGTGCACGTGGCCGCCAATGGAACTATTTATGCCGCCACAAACGGCGGGCTCTCTATCTCGACGAATGGTGGAACAATTTTCAGCAACCAGACGACACAGCAAAGACTGGGCAGCAACATTGTCGTGCGTGTGCATGTTGATCGCCTGGGAACTATTTATGCCGCCACCACAGGAGGCCTTTCCATCTCGACCAACGGTGGAACAGTTTTTAGCAACAAAACTACCGTGCAAGGGCTGGGCACAAACGAAGTTACCGGAGTGACGACTGATCGAAGTGGAAATATTTATGTCGCCACCACCGCCGGACTTTCTATCTCAAATGACGGCGGAAGAAGTTTTACTAATAAGACCACCACGAGAGGAATCGGCAGCAACAATCTTTTAAATGTGTTTGTTGATCGAGTTGCCAATGTCTACACGGCCACTGACAACGGGCTTTCTCAAGCGCTTAACGGCAGCACCACTTTTACCAATTGGACGACCAACAGGGGCCTAGGCAGCAATCTTATCTGGGCCGTTTTTGTAGATGGAATTGGTCATATCTACGCCGCGACCGACGGCGGTCTTTCAGTTTCCACCGATGATGGCGCCCATTTTACCAATAGAACTCCTGCACCTTAAACCAGATCTATCTGAAGTTCCTTGGTGTAGCAGGGCCCTTGGGCCGTGGGCACAGAGCTATAGAGAGAAAAATTCTCCACCGGAAAACTCATG